>NZ_JCAHZJ010000084.1:0-825 GCF_059489795.1 Nitrosospira sp. CT | reverse complement strand
TTATTTGATCCCCTCGGCAAAGCCTTCTTCGCCAAATGCTGTTACGTCGTTCTGCATGCTGACGCGGCCGCGTGCACCCTTGACATAGTAGAAGGCGGTGCAGTAGACCTTGCCAAAGTACCACCAGACGGTGAACATGAGCATGGAGACGAACGCGGAGAAGAATGCGGCAATAACCGTGGTGTGACCGCCAAAGGTTCGCAGCGATCCTTGTTCGATCAGACGCACGTACTCAGGGGTGCCGGTACGAACATACAAAAAGCCCGTGTAGTCGGCTACCGAGAGCAGCACGCCTTCTGCCACCAGCGGCAGGTGGGTGGGGCCGAAGATGGTCCAGTTGCCAGGATAGAACAACAGGCCGAAGGCGCCACCGCCCACCAGAGCCGTGATCATCCAGTTGCGCGTGAGCAGCATGACGGTGTCCATCACCAGCGCGCCAGGAATCATGGTGGAGGGGAATACGAAGTTCATGGGGTAGTGCGACCACCAGTAGAAGCCCCAGAAGCGGGTCAGCCATTCGCCCGTCAGCAGGCACACGATGCAAAGTGTGGCCCCAAACGGCAGGCGGTAGTTCACCCACAGGTAGTACATGATCGCAGCGCAGTAGGTGATCCCGACAATCGGGGTTACCACCGGCCACCATTGCCGGTCCTTCCAGTCAAGCCAGAAGTCCCAGTCACCCGCCAGCAGCATGAAGTGCATGTGGTAGGTTCCAACCAGTAGAATGCATAGAATCGGGAAGTAAATCACGTCTATCATCCTGGACATCTTTACCGCTTCGGGCGGCATCTTCGCCGCCTTCAGTATTTCATCTGTTCTGCTCAT
>NZ_JCAHZJ010000083.1:0-1251 GCF_059489795.1 Nitrosospira sp. CT | reverse complement strand
TTAGAGCTTGGTGAAGACCGGGATGACCGCACCTGCGATGCTGTTGATGTTGCGATCGCCATCATCGCTCCAGGTCATGAGAAGTCCGCCAAAGCGGCTTTCCGGGTCACCCAGGAGCGCCATCAGCCGTTGCACTTCCCACAGCGCGTCTTTCGCTTCCATCTTGACTTCGCGCGTCTCGCCAGGCTGGATCGGCGTATCGTTGTCAAACGACAGGCCGGTGGCCACGAGTTCCTTCGGATAGCCGCGGTCCAGGTGCTTCAGGCCCACCTTGTTGATGAAGCGCACGCCCGCAGTGGTGAATTCCCCGATGCGATAGGGCTTGTCGCCGCTGTTGGTCACACTCATCGTCACCCGCAGGGCGCGTCCCGGCACGTCGTAGTTGGCGTGCGTGACCTTGATTGCGATCGGGTTGGGTTTCACCGGCAGCGGTTCAACCTTGGATTCGCCCGCCTGGATCGGCACCGTGTAGGGGTGCTTGGTCTCGGTGTAGCGATACCCGCCCCAGACAATGCCAAAGGTGAGTATCAGCACGACCCACGCCACCTTCCTGTCCATGGGGTCGAGCAGGAGCTCGTCTCCATAGGCCAGCAGCACCCGGCTTCTCGGCAGGAACATGGGCCGCGCTACGTAGTAGCCGATCCAGAAGATGCCAAGCGACATCCACAGGATGTGCCAGAAGATGCCGTTGCTGAAGTTGAAGGTCTCGGTGTCGATGGTCTCGCCTGTCAGGAGCTTCACCGGGTTGGTGAAGTCGTCCCAGCTGCCGGAGATGTTCATCCAGGCGGCAGGACCTGCAATCGGGCCTGCGTCCTTGATGTTGACCATGGCGTGCATGTGGTGGCGTCCGGGAATGCGCGCCTTGAGCTTGACTTCAAAGGCGTAGTCGCGCCCGATCTCCATCGGTCCGGAGATGTAGGTGGGCTCGCCATTGAGCTTGGTGCTAAGGCGCACGAACACGGGGCTTGGGCTGCCTACGTTGAAGAAGGCGCGACCAGGCTTGCCCACCGCCCGCGGCCAGTCTTCGGCCAGGTGGAATTTGCCGGTCATGGTGGCGATGTCGTTGACCTTGGTGGTCTCGGGGCCCCATTTCATGTCGTACCACTGGATGGTACGCATGCGCAGGAACGGTTCCTGCGAGCGCTCTCCGTGCGCTGCTGCCGGCTGGATGTCAAGCGTCAGGGCCAATCCCAGGGCGGCAATGCTGCAAAACCCGGCAATGCTCTTCTTGAAAAGGTTCTTTGCGTTCAT
>NZ_JCAHZJ010000082.1:0-4212 GCF_059489795.1 Nitrosospira sp. CT | reverse complement strand
CCCCCCCCCCCCCCCCCCCCCCCCCGGGTATTCCTGGATCTGCGCGAACGCGGCGAAACCTGCAGCAAGCACAGGGTTGCTCGACTCATGCGCGAGAACGGCCTGCATGCGCTCCACGGCTATCGCATACGCCATATACCGATTACCAAGCCGCACGCACTGATCCCCAACCTATTGCAGCGTCAGTTCACGGTGTCCAAGCCCAACGAGGCGTGGGTGACGGACATCACCTACATCCGTACCTGGCAGAGCTGGCTCTACTGGGCTGTCGTCGTGGACCTGTTCTCGCGCAAGGTCGTGGGCTGGGCCGTCAAGCCGACGATTCATCGAGAGCTAGTCTTGGAGGCGGTATTGAAGGCTGTTCGTTCTCGCCGACCCCGCAAGACCCTGATTCACTCGGATCAGGGAACGCAGTATGGGAGCGATGCATGGAGGCGCTTCTGCAAGGCGAACCATCTTGAGCCCAGCATGAGCAGGCGGGCGAACTGCTGGGACAACGCGGTCGCCGAGTCCTTTTTCGGAAGCTTGAAGAAGGAACGCATTAAGAAGCACATCTACGCGGACCGCCAAACGGCGGCCTTGGACGTATCCGAGTACATCGAAGGCTTCTACAATCCGATCCGTCGACACAGCCACCTCGGTGGCGTTAGTCCCATCGAGTTCGAAGCGGCACATCGACACCGCCGCTCAGGTGTCCACTAAAGCCTGGTAACTCCAGTTGAATCGCCCCGGCTTCAGTAGCCATCTCCAAGCCGTACATTACGGCAACGACGGAGGTGTGCATGAGCAGCAAGCGGTATTCGGATGAGTTCAAGGCCGAGGCGGCCAAGCAGGTGATCGATCAGGGTCGTTCGGTACGGGAGGTCTCGAACCGGCTGGGGGTCAGCATTGACTCGCTGTACGCGTGGGTGAGGGAGCAACGCAAGGTGCCGGCCATGCGCCAGGCGGATGCTTCGTTGGCGGCGGAGAACCGTCGACTGCAGGCCGAGCTCAAGCGTGTGACCGAGGAGCGCGACATCCTAAAAAAGGCCGCAGCGTACTTTGCCAAGGGGTAAGGGCGAAGTACGCGTTCATGCAGGCGCACCTCGACGAGTTCCGCGTGACCCGCATGTGTCGTGTGCTGGGTGTGCAGCGCAGCGGGTTCTATGCGTGGCAGCAGCGGCCGCACAGCGAGCGCCATCGCGAGGATCAACGTCTTCTCGGGATGATCAAGCAGGCGTGGCTGGAGAGCGGCACTGTGTACGGCTACCGCAAGGTCACCGATGACCTGCGCGATCTGGGCGAGCGCTGCGGCAAGCATCACGTGGCGCGGCTGATGAAGAACGAAGGCTTGCGGGCGCAAGTGGGCTACGGGCGTCGTCCGCGGCCTCGCGCTGGCCGGGTCTCGATGGTCGCGCCGAACCATCTGGATCGACAGTTCGACGTGGCCGCGCCCAATACGCACTGGGTCACCGACATCACCTATATCCGCACGCACGAGGGCTGGCTGTACCTGGCGGTGGTGCTGGATCTGTATTCGCGTCAGGTCGTGGGCTGGGCGATGCAAGGCCAGATGTATGCTGATCTGGTGCTACAGGCGCTGCTGGCGGCGGTGTGGCGGCGCAAGCCAGTTCCCGGTCTGATGCTGCACTCGGACCAGGGCAGTCAGTTCACCGGTGCCGAGTGGCAGGCGTTCCTGAAGGCCCATGGGATCGTCTGCAGCATGAGCAGGCGCGGCAATTGTCATGACAACGCAGTGGCCGAGAGCTTCTTCCAGCTGCTTAAGCGGGAACGGATCAAGCGGAGGATCTACCTGACGCGTGATGCAGCGCGCAGCGACGTGTTCGACTACATCGAGATGTTCTACAACCCCAAACGCCGGCACGGCTCCAATGGAGGCGTCTCTCCGGTAGAGTTCGAACGGCAGGCGGGACTTTCAGGCTCGTAGGTGTCTACGAATCCCGGGGCGATTCATGTGCTCGATCACCTGGGCAGGGTCTCGTCGCACTCGGTTTGGAGGCGGAGCGGGGGCTCTGCTAGGCTAACGAGCTCGATTGCGCGTGCTCGCCGGATACGCCGATCGCCAGCCGGTCGGCGTCCATCGCGCTTCCGGTGCTGTTTTGTGACCCACCTTCTCGGCGACCTACTGGACGATCAGGCTGCCGATGGCCAAGCACGATTTCCTGCAACGATTCCTGCTCGAGCAGGCCGGCGTGCACGGCGCGTTCGTCCGCCTCGACAAGACCTGGCGCGACGTGCGCGCGCAGACCGACTATCCCAAGCCGCTGGCCTCGCTGCTCGGCCGGACGCTGGCCGCGAGTGCGCTGCTGAGCGGGTCGATCAAGTTCCGCGGCCGGCTGTCGATCCAGTTCCGCTCCGAGGGCGCATTGCGACTGCTGTTCGCCGAGTGCACCGACGGCGGCGGCCTGCGCGGCCTCGCGCGCTGGGACGAGGTATCCGATGCGGTGCCGCAGCTCGGCGACGATGCGATCCTCGCGGTGACGATCGAACAGTCCGATCGCGACCTGCGCCAGCAGGCGCTGATCGCCTGCGAAGGCAACGACCTTTCCGGTGCGTTCGAGCGCTATTTCGAGCAATCCGAACAGCTGCCCACGCGCATGCTGCTGGTCGAGCACGCCGGCCGCTGCGCCGGCCTGCTGCTGCAGCCGATCGCCGACGGCGGCGGCATCTCGCTCGGCGATCCGGACGCCTGGAACCGCGTCGGCTATCTGATGGCGACCGCGATGACCGACGAGATGGTCAACCTGTCGGCGGAGGAGCTGCTGACGCGCCTGTTCCACGAGGAGGGCGTGCGCGTGTTCGAGCCGCGGCCGCTCGCGTTCGCGTGCAGCTGTTCGCGCGCGCGTGTCGAAGCAGTGCTGCGCTCGCTCGGCCGCGAGGAGTGCGAGGACACGCTCGCCGCGGAGGGACAGATCGCGGTGACCTGCGAGTTCTGCAACCACGCCTACCGGTTCGACCGTGTCGACGTCGCCGGCCTGTTCGTCACCACGATGCCGGTGGCCGGACCGTCGACCGCGCAATGAGCGCGCCCGCGATCACCGCCGTGGCGTGCGATGCGGCCGGCGCCGCCGGCGGCAGCGTGCTCAACGTCGCGGCGTATCGGTTCGTCTCGATCGACGATCCGGCCGCGCTGGCCGCGCAGCTGCGCGCGCGCGCCGAAGCCGTGGACCTGCGCGGCACGATCCTGATCGCCGGCGAGGGCATCAATCTGTTCCTGGCCGGCCAAGACGCCGCGCTGCGCGGGTTCGTCCAGACCCTGCATGCCGACGCGCGCTTCGCGGCGATGCCGGTCAAGTTCAGCCGCAGTGCTGCGGCGCCGTTCGCGCGGCTCAAGGTCAAGATCAAGCCGGAGATCATCAGCTTCCGCCGCGGCGGCATCGTGCCGGAGGCGGCGCGTGCGCCGGCGGTGGAGCCGGCGACGCTGGCGCGCTGGATCGGGCGGGGTGCCGACGACGCCGGCCGCCGGCTGGTCCTGCTCGACACGCGCAATCGCGAGGAGGTCGCACACGGCAGCTTCGAGGGCGCGCTGACGCTGCCGATCGACCGCTTCACCGAGCTGCCCGAGGCGGTCGCCGCACTGGCCGAGACGCTGGCCGATGCGACCGTCGTCAGCTTCTGCACCGGCGGTATCCGCTGCGAGAAGGCCGCGCTGTGGATGCGCGCGCAGGGCTTCGACAATGTGCTGCAGCTCGACGGCGGCATCCTCGGCTACTTCGAGCGCGTCGGCGGCTACGGTTATGCCGGGCGCTGCTTCGTGTTCGACGAGCGCGTCGCGCTCGATCCGGATCTCGCGCCGCTCGCGGACACGGTGTCGGATCGGGACTGATCGGCTCGATTCGAGGTCGCGGCTGCGTCGGCTGCAGCTTCGCGTTCGACGTGTATGTTGCGCTTGGTCTGGCATCCGGGCCGCCCGTGAGCCAGGATCGGATCCGCGCCGACCGATGCAGTCGAAGTCCGCGGCTGTAGGCCGCGGCTTTTCGCGTTCGACGCGCACATGGCGCCCGATCTGGGCGAGGGGCGCTGGCGTGCGGTGCGCCACCATTTCAGATTTTCTGGGCGCGCCGGTCGGCAAGGTTTCACCTCGTCGGTGAGCGGCATCCCTGCCTGTTTTCCGCTCGCTCCCGCGAGCGGGTCACTTTCTCTTGCGTGCCCAAGAGAAAGTAACCAAAGAGAAGGGCACCCCACAGACGTGCCCTCCGGGCATCCTGCCCT
>NZ_JCAHZJ010000081.1:0-38532 GCF_059489795.1 Nitrosospira sp. CT | reverse complement strand
ATGGGGTTACTCCTTTGCGCTTTCAGCGCTCAATTTGATAAAGATTCGCACCTCTATCAAACCGGGTAACCCCGCTTTTCGCAAGGCCCTACTGTCCGATTAAATCTGAACTACTACAATTCAATGACACCTGTCGCCTCCTTGCCCATATATGCTCCAAGGGTCGTGCAATATCTCTTCCTGTTCGCAGGCTTTCTCGCCCTTGCGTTTCCCGCCACCTCATTTTCGGAAAATTCTGACAAGGTGGAGTTCAAAAAAGAGGGCAAAGCAGTCAGGACTATCTCCGTGAATGATCTTCACCCTCTCGCCCGCGAGCGATCGCTCGAGGTGTTCGAGCCCCATGAGCGGCGAAATCGGGTTTATCGTGCATTCCCGGCAAGAGCGGTATTCGATGGGGTGTTCGGCAAGGATTGGGAAAAAGCACAGGAAATCGTCTTTACTGCGCTCGATGGATTTCAGCCGAGCGTGCCTGTAAAAAGATTCCTGCATCATGATGGTTATTTCGCCTTTGCCAATGAGAACAAGGGACCATTCACATTGACCAACAAGCTGCAGAACGACGAAGCTGTAACGCTCGGTCCGCTCTACCTGGTTTGGGATAATATCGGCTCAAAGGAGTTGCTGGAGACATGGGTATCTGATATGCCCTACCAGATCAAGACTATCGACCTCAAGATGAAAGAAAGGTTTCCGAACATGCTTCCACCACCTGGATCCTCAGAAGACGCGCGGCGGGGGTTTAATCATTTCCGCACGCAGTGTGCGGCGTGCCACACGGTAAACGGGGATGGGGGCGGCAAGGCGCCGGAGCTCAATTATCCGGAAAGTATCGTGGAGTACATCAAGCCCGAATACCTCAAGCGCTGGATACTGGCGCCGCAGACCATTCGATACAACACGCACATGCCGGCGCTTGCGGAAGAAATTTCGAACAGGGAACAGGTTGCGGCTGAGATCATTGCGTACCTCAAGGCCATGAGCGGAGCGAAACGAGCTCCATCGGAGAATCCAGGGAACATTTCCAGGTGACACAGTAGAAATGCCTGAGTGTTGTTACTCTTGTTAATGTCGAACTATTTGGCTCATAGGCTCATTCTTTTGCCCCGGTTTGCAGGACCATGCCCTGCTGCACTGTCCAGTCGATGATCTCTGCGGCGAGTCTGTCGGCGCTCAGGCCGAAAGCTGTAATGATTTCCGATGTACCCCGGCTCTGCATGGGTTCGCTGATTTCGAAGCTGCGTGCTGCCACGATGCGGTTGCGCAGCGGCTGCGACAGGGTGGCGTAAAAGCGGATGGTGGCCTGCGGCCCGTCATTTGTGTACTCCACCTGGAATGCACTCAGGTCGCCACCAAGCTCCAGGTCGGTAGCAAGATTGTTGCTGCTGTTGCCGTTGCTGACGGAATTGAACCTGCCATCTGCCCGGAAAGCCGCTACCAGCCGGTTGCGCAGCAGAACCGGCGCGGGATCGCTCCAGCGAATGCCCTTGTACGAACTGAGCTGGTTACCCTGGCGCAGCGCCAGCACGCGTGGGCTGTCCGTGATATAGCTGCTGTAGGGTGTTGCAAGGCGCAGCGTCCAGGGCAGGGAGTCGCCGGAAGAATGGGAGGCAGACTCGGCAGCAGGCAGTTGGTAGATTTCCAGGTTTTCGGTCGCAGGCAATATCGAGCATGAGGACGCGAAGAGAAGTATCGTCGCTATCCCGAAACGGCGGAGCAGGTGCAAACGGAAATAGCTCGCGCCCAGGGTTGGGTTCATGGTTCAAGCTCCTCGATTTTTTCCCGCCCCGTGAGGTAGGCAGCAGGATTCTCATCGAGCCGGCGTACGGTTCTTGCCAGTGCAGACATGGTGTAACGTAGTTCCTGCAGGGCAGGCCCCAGTTCATTCATGCCCTGCATGCCCCCGCTCAACGCGGCCTGATTCTCCAGCAGCAACTGATCCACCGACGCGCTGACTTTTGCCAAAGAAGCTGTGGCGCGATCGAGGTTGCCAAGAGTTGGAGCGCCCTTCTCGCTCACGAGGGTGTTCGTTGCCGCTATCAGTTGCGTAGCTTCCCGCAGGGCGGAATTCGCCTGTGTGCTGGCGGCAGCCAGTTCGCCCACGATTCCCCGCACATTATCGTTCTGGCTGGCGATCACCCCGGTCGTCTGCTCCAGGTTCTTCAGCATCCTGCTCAGCCGCTGGGCATTTTCCTGGGAAAGAATCTCTTTGGCGCGCATCACCAGCTGGGTGACATCGGCCATCATGTTGTCGCTGTGCTCCAGCAGTTTGGCGATGGGCGATGGGGTGGCCACGATGACCGGGTCCTTGTGGTCATCCTTTGCCACGAGATCGGGGCTGTCGGGCGATCCCCCACTGAATTCGATCACCGAATTGCCGGTGATGCCTGTTAGCGCAAGCCGTGCCTGGGTATCCTCTTTGATCGGCGTGTTGCCCTGCACGCGCACCCGCGCGATCACTTTGCGAGGGTCTCGCGGGTCCAGCACGAGATTGATCACGTCACCGACCGTGATGCCGCTGTATTGAACGGCGCTGCCTATGGAGAGACCCCTGACTGCTTCATTGAAGACCACGGTGTAGTAGCGCTGCATGGAGTCGCCCGAGGCCTTGCTCAGCCACAGGGTGAACAGCAGTGCGACCGTTACCGTCATAACGGTAAAGAATCCGATCAGTACATGGTGCGCGCGCGGTTCCATTGGTTATCTCCTTATCTCCCTGGCTCTGACCACCGTATCGCCCGTCTCCGCCGCATGGCTGGCGGCGCGTCCGCGCGGTCCGTGAAAATATTCCTGCACCCATTCATCCTCGGCGGCTTCGACCGTTTCGAGCGGGCCCGCCACGAGAACGCGTTTCTGCGACAACACCGCAACGCGGTCGCAGATCGTATAGAGCGTATCGAGGTCGTGGGTCACGATAAAGACCGTGAGGCCCAGTGCATCGCGCAAGGTGATGATGAGCTGGTCGAATTCCGCCGCGCCGATGGGATCGAGTCCAGCGGTGGGCTCGTCGAGAAAGAGGATATCGGGGTCCAGTGCAAGCGCGCGCGCCAACGCCGCCCGCTTGATCATGCCGCCCGACAGGGAGGATGGATATTTCGTGGCTGCATTCGCCGGCAAGCCGGCCAGCGCCAGCTTCACGATCGCCAGGTGCTCGGCATCGGCCCGGATGAGGCCGGCATTTTCGATGAGCGGGAGCGCGATGTTTTCCACGACGGTCAGAGAGGAAAACAACGCCCCGCGCTGGAAAAGCACACCGAAGCGCTGCTCCAGTGACCCACGCTGTTCGGGCGCGAGCTGGAGCAGATCCGTACCGAGAATACGCACACTGCCCGCAGCGGGTGTTTGCAAGCCAACGATGGAGCGCAGCAGGACCGATTTGCCCGAGCCGGACCCACCGATGACGCCGAGGATCTCGCCGCGATGGACGTCGAGATCCAGCTTGTCGTGCACGAGCTGCTTGCCAAAACGGTTGGTCAGGCCCCGCACCTGGATAATCGCTTCACGGCTTCGCGCCGAAGTGCCGGTTGCCTGATTGTCAGGATTCGCCAGCCCGGCTTTCCGCGGAAACAGCGCTTCGTCCGTCACCATCCCATCTCCATGAAAAACAGTGCCGCCATTGCGTCCAGAAAAATGACGACGAATATGGAATGTACCACACTGGCTGTCGTATGCTGCCCTACGGACAATGCGCTGCCGCTGACCTTGAGCCCCTCGAGGCAGCCGATGACCCCGATCACGAAGGCAAATACGGGTGCCTTGGACATACCTACCAGGAAATGCCGCAGCTCGATCTGATCCTGGAAAATGGTGAGGAACATCGCCAGTGAAATATCCAGTTGCAGAGCGCAGACCAGCGCGCCGCCCAGGATTCCCGAGATCATCCCCACGAAGGTGAGGATAGGCAGGGATACGAACAATGCCAGCACGCGCGGCAGCACCAGCAGGTTGGCGGGGTTCAGGCCCAGCACGCGTGTTGCGTCGATCTCCTCGTTGATCTTCATGGAGCCGAGCTGAGCGGTGAACGTGCTTGCGGTGCGGCCAGCCATGAGGATGGCGGTAAGCAGGACGCCCAGCTCCCGCAGGAAGGCGAAGGTCACAAGATTGACGGTGTAGATGCTTGCCCCGAAATTGGTCAGCACGGTTGCGCCCAGAAAGGCGATCACGGCGCCCACCATGAAATTGAGCAGGGCGATGATGGGTACGGCATTCAGGCCGGTTTCGTGGATTTGCGCCACGATCGATGTCATGCGCCAGCGTGCTGGATGCAGCAGGCCGCGGGCCAGCGCATCGAGCGTGAAACCCATAAAGCCCAGCAGTGCCAGTATTTCCCCCCGGAAGATATCCAGCGCAACTCCGGCGTGACCAAATATATCGATAAAAGCACCGCGCTGCCGCTTTTGGGATACTGTGCCGGCAGTCCCCATCGCGTTGGCCACCGTTAGCAGCAGTGCGCTCCGTTCGCGGCTCAATGCCGGACTGGAAGCGGCAAGCTCTCCCACGAGTTCCGCGCCGAGCAGTTCGTAAAGGCGTGCGGCACCCGCTGTATCCAGCGCCGCAAGCCCGTCCAGGTCTACGTTGCACCGTGCTGCGGCCAGACTCCCTGAACGGTGCCGGAGCAGGGCGATCTGCTCGCCCAGCGCGGCATAGTTTTCGAGTGTCCAGTTGCCACGCACATTCAGCCGTGGGGGATTTTCAGAAGCATCCCAGAGCAGGAGTTCTGAATCGGTGCCAGATGTCATGGCGGTCCGTTACTGTCCATTTCGTTCAAGCAACGTCACCACGCCACTCATGCCATCGACTTCCACTCTATCCCCATCCTTCAGTTCGGCCAACACTCCTGTCAGGTTAACGACCGCGGGGATAGCAAACTCACGGGCAACGATTGCTCCGTGCGAGAGATAACCGCCCGTCTCTACAATCAATCCTGCCGCTCTTAGGAAAAGCGGCGTCCAACCGGGATCAGTGGAGGGAGCAACCAGAATATCACCCTGTTGCAATTTATAGCCGTCGGACGGGTGGAGCAAAAGGCGCGCTTTACCCCTCGCCAGGCCTGTGCCGGTCGGTATGCCCTGGTAGCGAGGTGAATTATTTGAGGCTGTGGCTGAGACTGCGGCGGACTCATGTGCCTGCCAGCCCTGCCTTGAATACTTCGACGCCTCGACCAGAACATCCGGTGCTGTTTCCCGCGACCACTGTTCGAAAAGCCTGTTCCGTTCGCTCACGCGAGCTCTTACGCCGGCCTCGGGAATATCGCCATCCAGCACACACAATATCTCGGAGAGCATGAGTTGAGAAATATCCGCTTCCTGCACCAGCCTTCCCCGTTCAACCAGATAGCGTCCGGCTGCGAGCAGCAGATTGCGTCCCGGCTCCATCAGTGCTGTCAGGGCGCTGCGTGCAGCTTCACGCTGGTTGCATTCCTGCGTCGCTGCTTTTGCCAGTTTCAGGATAAATGCGCGTTTCCAGAACGGGGTGCCGGATCGGATGCGCGCCAGCGCTTCAGCCACGGCTGCTTTCTGACGAGCCTGCAACGCCGCCTCGTCCACCTCGGCCAGTTGCTCCAGTTGCGATAGTAAATATTCCGGCGCCTCCCGCCATCTCGGGTTCCGGAAGTAACTTTCATACAATCCTCGATGCCCGTAACGCTCAAGAAACTCATTGAAGGCATCCTGAAACCTGGGGTTCTCCGAATGGGGAAGATGACTGGAAGCTTCCACGCTCTCCTTGTTTTCCCGCCACAAACGCGCCAGCGCCATCAGCTCGTACGACTGGCGGGCGGTAACGCTCGGCTCTCCGCCTGCGAGCAAAGCAGTAGCCAATGCATATCCTTCACCCGGAAAGCACTTATCCAACTGCTCGACCAGCATTGCCAGGCTTCCGCCACCTGAGCCCTGCAAGAAAAACAGATCGGCCGCACTGCGGGCGACGTGAAAATGACGGAGAATTTCAGCGCGCAGCCCTGCCGCGTCCTCGGGAAGCGGCTGCTTGCGCCATTGGGCCGCCTCAGCCATGGCGCGCTCTACAGCCCGCTGGCCGCGGCGGCGCTGAACTGGAGAACGCAGCATATAACGCACCGCCCTTCGCAAGCGTGCAAAGCTATCCGCGAGACTTGCAGGCGGCAGCGTAATTTCCGGCTGCCTGCCGCCGATCAGCGCATTCGTCAGCTGGGGAATTACCCCTAATGCATCGAAAACTTCCCATTGCAACAGGGAAAGCTGTAAATAAAGGCGGCCGTGGAAAAGTCCCGCACGCTGCAATCCTGGCAGCAATGGATAACCCGCCAGAATGTAACCCTGTGTGAGCAGTTCGTTAACAAGCCTGCGTGCGTTGCACCAATCAATCGGTGATAGCGGCTCCGGAACTACTTCGCAGGTGTTGCCCCGCGTCCAGTAGGTCGGCTGGGTTTGCAGCGCGGGATAGGTGTAATGGGGCCGGGCAGTCACTGGCCGGGCCTGGGTCAGCCAGAACCGTTCGCCGTCCCATACCCATTCCAGATCATAGAATGGATGGGTGAAGTCCAGGGCCACCGCTGCGTCCCGCAGCATTTCAGCCAGGGTTAGCGCTTGATCGGATGAAAGAACAGATCCCGTTGCTTCGGCGGCGGATGTCGCGACCATTGCCGTTCCGCCTTCCGGCCGCGCGACTGCCTTGGCCGCCTTGCTGCCAATCTGCTCGTGCAGTAATACCCAATGATCATCGAGCAAATCTTCGCCAAAAACATATTCATCGCCAGTTGCCTGTCCCCCGACCAGCGATTCGCCCAACCCCCATTGCGCATGGATGACGAGCCTGTCGTCACGTCCGGTAATCGGATCGCAGGTGAAGGCGATGCCGGAAGCAATGGCAGGCAGCAGCGGCATGATGATTACTGCCATGCTTGGCATGGATGCGTCCTGCCCCAGTCTTTGCCGATAAGCAATGGCCGTGGGGGAGGATAATGAAGCCCATACCTCCCGGACCGCGAGCTGTATCTGTTCGATACCGCATACATTCAGGCAGGTACGGTAAATGCCCGCGAACGAGGTCGTCGCTGAGTCTTCACCCGCAGCCGAAGAGCGTACTGCCAGCGGCTGATTCAACCAGCCACGGGCAGTAAGAGCCTTTTGCAATGCTGCCGACAATTCGGGAGGGATCGCGGGAGGGATCGCCTCATCATCATGCAAAGGTCGCCATCCAGCCGGGATAACCAGTCCCTCCGGCACCGGCAGCCCCAATTGCTTCAACCGTGCGAGATGCCATGCCTTGCCGCCTACAGTCGCTGCATCCGCAGCTAGAACACTTTCCCAGTCAAGGATTTCCAGTTGCGTGGTTTGCGTGGTCGTGGGGACTTCTCCAATCCCTCCTTGTGGATACACCATCTCAGCCGGCATTTAACCCCAGCCTTCGCCGCTGGCAGATCTCGCCATTGCGACGGCCAACAAACTCGATTATTTCCGCATCAGGCCGGGGCAGTTGAAGTGCTCCATCGCTGATACGGCGCACTGCTTCAAAGGGGCGTCCGTTCATGTAAGTTTCCAGTTCATCCAGCCCTCTTGTTGTTATGCTCACGGTACGCTCGTCAATCTGCACTTTCATCGCCGTGCGCGGGATTCCGGAAAGAAGACCGGCGCAAAATGCGATCAAGTCCCGGTTTTCTTGGAGCAGATCGTCAAGTGTCATTTCATACGCGATTCCAGGAACGCCCAGGTCTTCGATCGGCAACCCGTCAGCAGCACCGCAGCGCAGCGCCCGGCGGATTGCGAGAGTGTATCCCACGTCCGGGGGCAGTACACTCAGCTCAAAGGATGTTCCCCGCAGGGCTTCGCGCAAGTCAAAATGCGTCCAGACATTTGCTCCGCCTGCACCGGTAGCTTCTCCCACGCAAACTACCGGACCTATTTCATTATCCACGAAACCCGCGGCGAACAGATCGCCCGATGAATAAGTATTTGGATCAACAACACATACGACAGGCCCGCTGTAGTTCTGGCCGATATCGTTACACCAGGCGGGGTCCGTCAATGGCAGGGGTTGCGAGTAAGGCTCGCCTGTTGCGATTGCTGCCTCAAGTGAAGGCAGCCACGCTTCAAACTCCATGCGGTTGAAAGGACTGGACGCCATGGCCCGTGTCATGGGGGAAGCAAGCAGGCTGAAGCGTGCCGGTTTTATGGTGTTTGCCGTAAAGAGCTGCAACAAGCGCTCCGCTGCCCAGATCAGCCCGCCAGGGTTCCCCCTCAGGTCAAGAATCAGGCCGTTATCGGGCAATATGTCCAGCAGGCGCATTACCTCGGCGATGAATGCGTCGTCATCCTCGACGTCGAAGCTCCAGATACGCAAATAGCCCAGATCACCGGATGAGCTGTTTTTGACGATACGCGCTGCCAATGCATCCTGAAACCGGGTCCTTATCCACTTTACCCGCTTCTCGTCGTGTGCGATGGCAGTGCCGCTACGGTCGGCCTCCCATACGTTTCCGGAAAACATGAGCTTCTTCGTGCGGCGCACGGCTTCCGCCGCCGGATCAGCGGCAATATAGCGCGATGCTCGCGAACCCGGCTGATGGTTGATTTGGGCGCGCTCGGGCTGAACGACCCGCCATGGGATTCGTGTCTCCCGTAGCATTCCGCGGGGTGAAGCGCGGTATGCGATATCCACTGCCATCTCATCCGGCGGCGGCCCGCACTCCAGCGCGCGGAAAGTAAGAGATTCCAGGGCCCTTGCGCGTCGCGCATCCGGGCGACCACCGGTTTCCCGGTCCGCGTGCAGATCGACTGCGCGAGCAAAGGGTATGCTGTTCCAGCTCTCCAGAATCACCCCTGCTTTAAAGCTGGCATCCTTTATCAACTCGGGTGCTGATACTTTTGATACGACAAAGGTGGGGGCGTCATAAGGACCGTACTGCTCTACCAGGAAAGGCAGCGCTGCTACCGCTCCCTGTTTTGCGCCGGGCCCTGAGTAGCGCGTGTGTGCGTCACGCAAACCCGAGATGATCGAGGTCAGCGCCAGGTGAAACTCTCCTTCAGATAACGCGGCCACTTGCGCGCGCAGCAGTTGCAATGCCTGTACCGGATCAAGCGCGTAGGCGGCGCGTTTCTGCGGAAGATGACAATAGACGCCGCCGATCACGGTAATCAACGTATCGATAATCTGTAAACGTTCTCCACCATCCAGCACCCGTGCTTTGGGAATGCGAAAGTCAGGCCGCTCCCCCCTTCCCCTTTCCCTCCTCCTCGGTTCGCCGCCTGGAGATTCGCCAAGCAGGAAATCGCTTAGAAGCTGCCCTGTCTGGGCCTGAAGAAGAGAGGCAGCAGCGTGCTGATCATCCATGCGAATCAACCCTGAAAATCAGCTGTAAAACTCACTGAGCCCATCGAGCAACCCCTCGTGAAACCCGCGCCCGGGAATCGAGGCGAAGAATGCTTCGTCATGCTCAAGCGGCTGGATGGGCGGAACAATGATCTTCGATAAATCTTTTGGCAAGCCGCCTACAGGTACCCGACCAGTGGGCATATCGAGAGCAAGACGTAATGGTGGCGGCGCGCCGGTGCGAATGGCGGCAAATGCAAGGCGACGCGCGCTTTCGATCGCTGCCTTGGGATCATCCCGGACTTCTTCCAGCCGTTTTAGAACATCCTTATAAGACCACGGCTCATCATTACCCTCAAATCGGGTGAGGGCAAGACGCCGCGTTTCGCCATTTACGGATATCCTGCTCGTTTGCGCTGCGCTCGCCTGCTGCATGAGTTGTTCAGTTCCATAAAGCGGCTTTCCATTTACCACCACCAGACGCACGTCCGCTTCGGTAGCGCGAAGAATGCTTTTGAAGGGGTCGGGCCGCGAAGCCGCTTCCGCATCGGAGGCAATTACAACCAAATCCCCCAGTGCTCCGGGTTGCAGTCGCCCCGCCTGCCGCTGCCATGCTTCGGCCAGCACATCCCCCGGATTGGCGGTAATCATTTTGACGAGATCGAAGGGAGAGAAGCTCCATCCTTTCGCTTCGCTTACCAGGGAAGCGACCTTCAATTCACCGAGTACGTTTCGTGTCCCGGATGGGCCCCAGTCCGATCCTATGCAGAAGCTGATCCCCCGTCCCAATGCTGACGGAACATCAGTGGTCGTGCCATACAGCCACAGATTCGAGAATGGGGACCAGACTATTGCACCCGGATCGCTCCAGGTGTTGTATGAAGCGGAGTCGACAGCATTGGTATGAATGGCGACCAGCCTGCGCTGCAGGCATCCCGCAGTGTGGGCAGCGCGGTATTCACGCTGGACGATCGAACCGGGACGACCTTCTGCACAATGGTAAATGAAGGTTGCGCCCTGCCGCATGCTGATAGCGCGCGCGCCAAGTTGCTCGGGTTTGAGGGTGAGCGTCGATGCAAGCACTTGATGACGTCCGATTTCTCCACCGAGCGTTTCATCTTCGATATTTCGCACCAGCCAGCCGTCCAATGGGCGGTTGCTGGGTGGAGAACCTTGTATACTGGTGGCGCCGCCAACCAGCGCACGGATTTCCGCGTAGGCGAGCAATTCTGCCGGTGCAGCCTCGATAAATGCATAAGCCGGCCAGGTGATGCTTTCCGGGTAGGTGGGCCGCGTAGGCCAGATATCATGATGCTGGAATGGTACGGTGCGATTGGGTTCGGTCCAGAGGGGAAGCGTCGCGTAGGCGAGATGGCTATGCAGGTCGATAAATCCGGGGACGACGAGATCATTACCCACATCAACCAGGGGAGCATTATCGAATTCAGCAGAGCGCGCTGAATTCGTTATAGTCACTGCACCTGCTGTGCCCCTGGATACCGCAGCAATACGGCCATCATCGCCGATCCATACCCTGCCCTGGAAGCTTGCATTCTCGCTTTGGGCAACCTTCCGATCCTTGGTCAATGGAACGATTCGACCGGCAACGATCAGGCTCATATGCTGAAGGAATGTGTATTCAACGAACGAAAGGCTAAACCGTAATATGTTTAATGAGCCGGGCTACGTTTGAGTCGGCAGCACCCCTTTGGGCACACGCACTACAATGGTACGGCGCTTGTCCAACACGGTCTCGCCTTTCCGGTCTGCCCAGCCCTCTTCGGTGCGCATCCATGAGGGCAGGCCGGGTGGGAGATCATCCGGCGGGATGTCTGGAAGGTCCTCCGGGCCAAATGCGCTGCCATACAATTCCAGCCCGCCCGCCACATCTGGATTTTGTATAGCCGGCTTGAGTGCCCGCAACCCATCGTTCCAGTTCTCAAGCATTTTCGTCGTTGCGGCTTCCTGTTCCGCGCGAGTGTGAGCGGAACTCTGCGGCCAGGTAGGGTGCGTCAAGTGCTGGAAGGGTGGCGAAGAGCCAAACTCCGCCGCAGCGGCTGAAGCAAGCCAATCCTGCCAGGCAGTATTAGCAAGTCCACCAAATGCGATTACAGCCTCGATCGAGCCGTTATGAAGAATCGCCGCAATCCATCGGTTGCGGTAAGCGGCAATCAATGGGTTTGCGATATGACGGGTTCCTCCGCCCTGGCCATATACGCTGTAGAGGAAGGTATTGATGAAGACGTAGCTTCGGGTGATACCGAGCCGCTTGAGGAATCCTTGTGCGCGTTTTCCGGCCGTGCCGACAAGCACCCGTCGTACGATTGCCTCATGCTGCGCCGGATCCTGCCCTACGATAAGTACGCGCGCGCTTCCATCCAGCCGTCCCCGGTGAAAAATGGGACCCCATTCCGCCCGAAAGTCATCTACAGGATAAACGTCCTCGCCAGGGTACTCCGATACCAGTTTGACAAATGGTTGCTTGTAGTACCCGCGATCAAACGGAATAGCCATGAAATATTCTCCTGGTTAGCCTCCAATCGAATGCGACGAGCCGCGCCAGAAGCCCTAGCGACCAGCCTGTGTCTGTTGAGCCAGTTCTGTGAGCTGGTCCAGAAGTGCCCTCTTCTGATTTCCCAGTTCGGCATAACGGGCATACAACTGGCTCAGGTCGCGGGTGTATTGCTGGATGCGTTCCGTGCGCTCCCGCTGCAGCCTGATGCTGTCATCATAACTTGCCGGCGGCGCATCCTTCACTCCCCCCATTGTCAGATAGCCCTGCACGGTGAGTGGCTGACTATCCTGTATTTCGTTGCGCCGCAACTCCTGGATCATCTGGAATTGCTGGTAAACAGCCTGTTGTTCCTGACTCAGGTGATTCAAAGCTATCTCAAGCTGCGTCAATCGGGGATCAGGTTTCGTGCTGGGGTCCGGTGCAGCCTGGGCGTACACCGGAGCTGTCACTCCTGAAAAAAGCAGCAGCAGCGCAAGGATAATAGGTTTCATGTTGTCCGGGTAATTCCTCCTGACTATTACGAACTACTGCGAACCCTGAGATCGCGTCTTCAGCATGGCAATCTCCCGATACTCTTCTGGCATTTTGTTCCGCTGACCGGCATTCTCGCTGTCTGCCGTCATATCCATTATGCTTAATCAGGAAAAGGAAAAAGTTCGGCAGCAACTGACTGTCGCTCCTCTTCAAAGATAGCATGTATAAACCTGATGTGGTGCCTTCCGGGACGTAGCGCCATGAATGACGAATTGGCTGTCTCGACATAATATGTTTAGTGTTAAGCTTATTCCTGTTTCCGCCGATCCCCGACCGACCAACCATTGCGGGAAAAAATCATGCAATATTATTTGATATTCGCTATTGCTCTCGCCATTCTCGCTATCGCATTCGCTCTGCAAAACGATATGAGTGTGACAGTGACGTTTGGCATATGGAGCTTCGATAGTTCGCTCGCCATGATGCTGGTGATTGCAGCGGGCATAGGAGCAACCATTTCAGTATTGCTCTCGTGGCCTGGCTTCATCAAGAATCAATGGGTGAGTACCCGTCTGCGCCGACAGGTGAGCAAACTGGAGGAAGACAAGGCTGCCCTGGAGCAGCGCAATACGCAACTTGAAGAAGAACTGGCAAAATTCACCCCTGAGCCCATCCCCGAGCCGCCTCCGCGCTATCTCGGACTGAAATCGATGCTCCTCGGAAACGATAAACCAAACGCAAGCGAATAGCATATGCCTGACGATCGAGCCTGATTTCATCGCTTCCTGACCATGGCCATACAACGTCTATTTCTATTGCATTCCCATGTCCGACCCTGATTCACACATGGAAGCTGAACCGCCATTTGTGCAGCTGCCCTTGAAGCCCTTGAAAGCAAAAAAAGGGAGAGGAGCGGTGTCTAACCTCCAGGGGCGGTACGAGCAATGGACGCGTGAAGCCATCGATGACGGCTGGGGAAATGGCGGTATCATCGGAACCGGCGACAGAAACAAAGCTGAAAATGACGAGCCGGATACAGCTTTGACATGGAAGACCCAAGTCATCGAGGAACATGCCAAAACCATACTGAGCCGCAATCAATCACCGGATGTGCCGTTCAGCATTTCGCTCAATCCTTATCGCGGATGCGAGCACGGCTGCATCTACTGCTTCGCGCGCCCCACGCACAGTTACCTGGGCTTGTCGCCCGGGCTGGATTTCGAAAGCAAGATATTCGCCAAGGTCAATGCGCCGGAGCTTTTGAGACGGGAGCTGGCAAAACAATCCTATGTGGCGGAACCAATCGCGCTCGGCGTCAATACAGACGCATACCAGCCCTGCGAGCGCGACTTGCGGCTGACACGACGTGTGCTGGAAGTGCTGCGCGAGTGCGAACATCCGGTCGCGCTGATTTCCAAGTCATCGCTGATGGAGCGTGACATCGACCTGCTCTCCGACATGGCTTCAAGACGGCTGGCTGTGGCCGCGGTGACAATCACCACTCTCGATCCCGCGGTTGCGCGCACGCTCGAACCTCGGGCAACCGCTCCGGCACGTCGTCTGCGGACGATTCGCACACTGACCGATGCCGGAATTCCGGTCGGCATCAGCGTTGCCCCAGTGATTCCGTTTGTCACAGAATCCGATCTGGAACGCATATTAACCGCAGCAGCAGAAGCTGGAGCAATCAATGCAGGCTATGTCATGCTGCGCCTGCCATGGGAGATCAGCCCGCTGTTCAGGCAGTGGCTGGAAGCGCATTTTCCTGATCGCGCTGCCCGGGTCATGAACCGCCTGCGCGACATGCGAGGAGGCAAGGATTACGATTCGAGCTTCGGCAAGCGCATGCACGGCGAGGGCATCTGGGCCGACCTGATTCAGCAGCGATTCGACAAAACGGTGGAGCGCCTTGGGCTCAGTGCGCATTCACGCCGATTCAAAGGACTGGACAGCTCGCGTTTCCGACCGCCTTCTGTCAGTCCTTCTGTCAATCCAGTAGCTGTCCAATCACCCATGAGCGAAAAATCGAAGGGAAAGTACCGGGAAGCAAAAACGGGAGAGCGAAAACCAAACGATCAGCTTGAGCTTTTCTGACGGAATACTTTCCAGGTTAACAGTAGGAGAGCTTCGTTCAATCTACCTTTACTCCCGGGCAAAGCCCGGTCTACTTTTTCACTGCCATGGCAGGAGGTCGGACTATGCCCGACAATACATTTATCGCTCGGCAGAACTGACTTACTTCCCGAAGCCGGTTTACTTCCTTTTTGTTTCGCCGTAGCCATGCTTGCTTTGTATCCTCAAAGCACTACACTTCTGCCGGATCAAGCCGCATCCAAAGGCATTTACCCTTGCTTTCCTTTTCGATCATTTCCAGTTGACGGGCATGCGCTTCCAGTTCTTCGGCGCTGGCGGGCAGAACAACCAGTTGCAAATCATGTAAATTGATATTGAGATCAAGCGGCGATGGCGCTTCGAGTTCCATGAGAAGGCTCTCCTGCCCGCGTGTCATGGCAAGATAAACTTCCGCAAGCAGTTCCGCATCCAGCAGCGCACCGTGCAGCGCACGCCGCGAGTTATCCACCTCGTACCGCTCACACAGCGCATCCAGACTGTTCCTTTTACCGGGAAACAGCTCTTTCGCCATTTTCAGAGTATCGGTCACCGAGTGGCAACATTCGCAGAGAGCCGGCAAGTTGGCACGTCCCAGCTCATGGTCAAGGAATGCGACGTCGAACGCTGCATTGTGCATGATCAGTTCGGCGCCATCGATGAACTCTAGCAGTTCGTGCACGACGTCAGCGAATCTTCGCTTGTCCAGAAGAAATTCGCTGGTTATTCCATGCACCTGCAAGGCGCCCTCCTCGATCTCGCGTTCCGGATTGAGATAATGATGGAAGCGGCGTCCTGTCAATCGCCGGCTCATCATCTCCACCGCTCCGATTTCGATAATTCGATGACCCAGCTTAGGCTCGAGTCCTGTGGTTTCCGTATCTATGAAAATCTGACGCATCAACCAGCCCTTCTCTTGTATTGCGGATGATCACTCCGGTTTAACTCTTCCCTCTTTGTCTTACAGAAAATCACTTCCGGCTGAATGACTTCCAGACGATGGATCGGAGTGACTACCCGTCTAATTTGCGGAAACACCGCGCAGTGCCATCTGCACCCCCCGGTTGGCCAGCATATCGGCATATTCGTTGCCATCATGACCCGAATGCCCCCGCACCCATAGCCATTCTATTTTGTGGCGCTGCGTCAGCAGATCGAGTTCTCTCCACAAATCATCATTTTTTACCGGCTTTTTGTCGGCGGTACGCCAATCGCGCTTTTTCCAGGCGTGTATCCACTCGCTGATACCCTTCTGTACATACAACGAGTCGGTGTGCAAGCGTACTTCACACGACTTGGTCAGCGCTTCCAGCGCTCGAATGACAGCGAGCAGTTCCATGCGATTATTGGTGGTCATTTTCTCTCCACCGAATAATTCGCGTCTGTGCCCGTTGTATTGCAGCAAGGCTCCCCATCCGCCCACTCCCGGATTCCCCTTGCAGGCGCCATCGGTAAATATTTCGACTACCTCGGCAAGTTTCGCTTTCACTTCTCGCCTTGTAAAGTTTCAATGCGTGCAGCCCTGCGTGGCTCATTCGCGGTGGCTGTGCCTTTGATCTTGCGTGCAATCGGCGACATTGCTCTTCTCCGCGCCCGCACTTCTTTCCATTCAGGCTTGATAACGCGCATGCCATGAACACGCTTGACTGCGGTGAGGAAATAGACGCCACCGGAGAAGCGCCCCCAGCGGTCGCCTGCCTCTTCCATGAAATGAAAGCGCGTCAGCCATTTCTCCTGACTGAATGGGGGTGCGTAGCAGCATTGCCGGTCTTCTGTAATTTCAAAATCCAATAATGTCAGCCAGTCCTTGAGCCGCGGCAACGCGATGAAATTGCCCCGCCACGGAAAACTCCCCTCTCGCGGCGAGCCGAACAAGCCTCTTATGCCCCAGAGGCTGCGGGGATTGAAACCGGAAACAATCAGGTTGCCTTCCGGCATCAATACCCGCTGCACCTCACGGAGTATCTGATGAGGATTGGAGCTGAATTCGAGCATATGGGGCATAAGCACGAGGTCGGTGCTGTTCGTTTCGATCGGCAGAAAGTCAGGAGCGGCAAGAACGTCGGCTCCTTTTTCAGGGGCCGCACAAAACTTGAGTGGGATGCGGTTTGTGTGCAGGAAATCGTATTGCGGAAACCCGATCTGCATGGCGTTGTAACCGAACACGTTTGCCACTGCCTTATCGAAATATTTTTGCTCCCGTTCCAGCAGATACTGACCCAGGCAGGTTTCAAACCACTCGACTATACTTTTGGTTTGCATATTTAACGTCAACTGGCGTTCAACCAGGAGTGTCTATGACTCGATCATGTAAAATCGCTCAGCTCATGAATCAGCAGAAATATCTGCCTGACTTGTTGCTCACCCTTCGGGCACCTGCGCCGGCTGCTAGCCGCCCCAAAATACCTGAATAGCGCCTATCATGACTACTACTCCCAATATCGTTCCGATTCACGCTTTCAAGGACAATTACATCTGGCTCATCCGCGATCATTACCATGCTGCCGTTATAGACCCTGGTGATGCGTCCCCTGTCCTGGATTATCTGAGCCGCGAAAAGCTGAAGCTCATCGCCATTCTCAATACTCATCACCATCCCGATCACGTCGGCGGAAACGCTGAACTGTTGCGGGAATTTGCCGTACCCGTCTTTGGTCCGGCGAAAGAATCGATTCCGACGCTCACCCATCGTCTCAAGGAATGCAGTGATATAGAAAACGAAGAAGGCTGTGTATATCTTCCGGAATTCTCACTCAGCTTCCGCGTGCTCGATATCCCTGGTCACACCTCCGGACACATCGCCTATTATGGCGCAAACATGCTCTTTTGTGGTGATACCCTGTTTGGTTGCGGGTGCGGACGATTGTTCGAAGGTACAGCGCAGCAAATGGTCGACTCGCTGGAAAAACTGGCGGATTTGCCCAAGGACACGCTGATCTATTGCGGCCATGAATACACGCTCAGCAATATCCGCTTCGCAAGAACAGTCGAACCCGGCAATCAAGCGCTGGCGAAGCGGGAAGTGGAAGCCGAAAAGTTGCGTAACGAAGGCCTGCCCACCCTGCCCTCCACCATTGCGCTGGAAAAAGCGACCAATCCGTTCCTGCGCTGTACTGAAGCGGAAATCATCGAAAGCGCCAGCGTCCATGCAGGAAAACCGCTAAACGACCGTGTCAGCGTATTTGCCGCCATCCGGGAATGGAAAAATCACTTTTGACCTTATCTTTTTCTATACGCGGTTCTCCAAGAGCTTGTCCCGAAAATAAATTTGAATGGTAAAGCAATTGCGTTGTCCTAACTTTGTGCTTTACTTGGGGAACTCACTACAATCCCTGCACGCACACAAAAAACAGCAAGATTAGCGCGCTCCCGTCATGGAATACTGGATTTCCGAATCCATGACGTAATCCACTCCGCCGCTCACTGCAGCGGCGCTACGCTTTCGGAGGACAATACATGAACCCGTTGGAACAGCTATTGCAATGCGGACAATCCGTCTGGCTGGATTCGATCAGCCGGGATCTCATCAAGAGCGGGCAACTGCAGCGCCTGGTAACCGAGGACAAGCTGCACGGCCTGACAAGCAATCCCACTATTTTCGAGCAGGCAATCGGGCACAGCGATGCTTACGACAATGCGTTGCGCCAGCTATTGCGGGCCAATGAAAAACAAACCGAAAAGACCCTGTTCGAGGCGCTGGCTATCGAAGATATTCGCATGGCCGCAGATGTGTTGCGGCCCGTATATGATGAAACCCATGGTGGAGACGGATACGTCAGCCTGGAGGTATCACCCCACCTGGGACGTGATACCGGAGGCAGTATCGCGGAAGCCAAGCGCTTATGGCAAGCCGTAGAGCGGCCCAACCTCATGATTAAAATCCCCGGTACCCACGAGGGAATTCCAGCAATCGAGCAACTGATAAGCGAAGGCATCAACGTCAATGTCACCCTGATGTTCTCTCTACGCCACTATGATGCCGTGGCACATGCGTACATCACGGGACTTGAACGCCGTGACGCCTATTCACCCGGCGGAAACAAGATATGGCCTGTTTCGGTCGCCTCGTTTTTCGTCAGTCGGGTGGATAACGTAATCGATCCCATGCTGGAAAAGATCGGGACCCAGGAAGCGCTCGCCTTGCGCGGGAAAATTGCTATTGCCAATGCCAAACTTGCCTATCAACGCTTCCGTGAGACATTTTACGGAGAGCCATTTGATTCCTGGCGCAAAAAAGGCGTGCATGTTCAGCGGCCATTGTGGGCCAGCACCAGCACAAAAAATCCCGCATATTCAGATGTGCTGTACGTCGAGGAATTGGTCGGCCCCGATACCGTCAATACGCTACCACTCAAAACGCTGGAAGCATTCCGGGATCATGGGCGGGCTAGCGAAACCCTTGGAAAAGGACTTGCACAAGCTGAAGCCGACGTCGCACAGCTTAAAAAACTGGGAATCGATCTCAACGCAGTTACCGAAAAACTCCAAAATGATGGGGTGGATTCGTTCGCTGCATCCTACGACAAGCTGCTTGCTTCACTGAAGAAAAAGCGCCAGGAGATTCTCACTACCAGCGACCAGACTGCCTGAACCGGTTCAAGATTATTATTCAGCAGAGAACAATTACCAAGGGAGGGGTCATGGAACTGGGAATGATTGGATTGGGACGAATGGGAGGCGCGATGTCGCAACGGCTAATGCAGGCGGGACACCAGGTGGCCGGTTACGCTCGCAGCACTGATACGATGAAGCAGTTGGAAGAAAAAGGCCTCATCGCCGCCTCCTCGGTGGAGGATCTGGTCAGCAAGTTGAAGCCGCAGCGCATCATCTGGCTGATGATCCCGTCAGGAAAACCGGTGGATGAAACCATCGGCATTTTGATGCCGCTGCTGGAGGCTGATGACGTTATCATCGATGGCGGAAACTCGGATTACAAGGATACCCTGCGCCGGGCAGAAATGCTCAAAACACACAAGATTCACTATGTCGATGCGGGCACCAGCGGCGGTGTCTGGGGTCTTGAAAACGGCTACAGTATTATGGTGGGTGGCGAGGATGCCGTGGTGGCACGCCTGCGACCCCTCTTTGAGACTCTTGCTCCCGGCCCAAATAAAGGATGGGGTCACGTTGGTCCATGCGGCGCGGGTCATTTTACCAAAATGGTCCACAATGGTATCGAGTACGGAATAATGCAGGCTTACGGCGAAGGTTTTGCAATCATGCACCATAAGGAAGAATTCAAGCTGGACTTGCACCAGGTGGCGGAAATCTGGCGCTATGGCAGTGTGGTTCAATCCTGGCTGCTCGATCTGACCGCCGCTGCGCTGGGAAAAAATCCGGACCTCGACGGCATTGCACCCTATGTTGCCGATTCCGGAGAGGGACGCTGGACAGTAGCCGAGGCCATAGACCTGAACGTCGCCGCGCCTGTCATTACCTTGTCGTTGTTGCAACGATTGCAATCGCGTGATTCTGATTCGTTCTCCGACAAGCTGCTGTCCGCGCTGCGCAACGAGTTCGGCGGACATGCGATGAAGAAGGAGTAGTTGCGCCTTTCAAATTCCCGAAATCCCCGAAAAATCCCTGAAATCCCCGGATCGTGGAAGGAGAGTCCGAACCGTCTCCAGCGGGTGGACTGTTTAGCTCCTTGCTTGATAGTCGGCCTCTTCGTCCACGCCAGCACTCTTCCTGAATATGAGGTTCGACGTCCCGTCGACCCTGGACGTCCCGCCTCTCTCACTCGGTTTTCCGTCCCTGTCACGGTTGGGCGAGCGCTCTCCTCTCCTTTCCCCCAGCCCTCCTCGGACCCTTCACTCCCTTCGCCCGAAGCAAAGTATCAAAGTATCTTCTGCAAGCTCAGGACATCCCTGTCGAAGAACTGAACGAGTCAAACAGGATAAGGCTTAAAAAGCCCCAACGATAAATCAACAAAAGTTGACAAGTATCATTCTAATCACACTTAAAACATAAACAAGTTGACAAAGTTCCAGGATTCACATATTCTTCACATGTAGAAGCTGGATATTGATAACCCAATTGATCCAGTTATTCCATGAATGATGAGGTGTGATGATGAAGATCGATAAAATTGTCGCCACATTTTCCCTGTTCAGCCTTATGTTTATGGCGGCAATGAGCTTGCCTGTCCAGGCAGCCGCCGAGGTGGAAGGTTTTGATGTCGATGCAGCATCGCGTAACGCAGTGACCAGAAGTGATCATGAAGCCGTCGCCAGGTATTACGACAACGCGGCCGTAGAGACGCAGGCAAAAGCACACGAGCAGAAACGCCTGCTCGAGCAGTATGAGAATAAAAGCTACCTCTATGGCAGAGAAGCCCAGGACATGCTGGCTCATACTTACGCGTTAGCACGCAAGTATGAAAAGGAGGCGCAAGCCAATACCAGGGAAGCGGCACTGCACCGGCAAATGGCTTCGCAGATTGAAGAGAAGGGCTTCACCCACAATGACAGCCTTCAAAAGCTGAGCACGATTTCCGACTTGCATTAGGAATTAGGATCTGTTCCTGCCTGGGTTAATCTCAGAGTAGTGTAATCAGAAACGGCAATGTATGGATGGACATCCGTATATTGCTACCAATATTTCATACTTTCAGGCTATCTTACCCCTCGGTTCGAGGATACTTCCCTCTCTTTCTAAATTGTTGCGGATTTCAACCGTAACAAAACTCGCTGTACCTCTCTCAATAAAATCGGTTCCTATGCAACCCTGGAACAACGTCGCAATAAACGCCTTTCTGATCAAGCAGAAAGACCATGCCAGATAAATCATTCTTCAGCTGATCGAAAAACGGAAATTACCGCAAGATTGACAGAGCTCAACCAAAGCAGGCTTTTATCAAAAAACGCTTTACAAACGTAAATCCTTCACATATTCTTCACACATGCTTCACACATGTAGTAGAAAGTAACAAAAGTAGCTTTAAAAGTAACTTTTTCGCTATCGATTTCGGGAGGGTATGATGATTAACGGTAGAGCACTTGGCATTTTTTATTCTATGAGCCTGACTGTTGCGCTGGTTTTTGCTGCACTTAATGCTGCGGGTGTCACCACTGTTAAAGAAAACAGCTATTCCATCGCAACTATTGATGAGAACAGTTACAAAGTAGCCACCTTACAAAAACCCGTAGCACTTACAGAAATTCGCTGATAGTTTTCCCAAAATAGCATAGCAACAAACGCGCCGATGCAACGTTGGGTGAATTTTCTCCATATTGCATCGGCGTCCCTCCTCGTAGCATTCCCTTCAATAAAATCCGTGCGCTCTTGCTATTGGATGCGCACATTTCATTCGAACAACTGATGCAGGCATCGGGTCTATTCCCTATCTACCCCTGTTGCCCTGAGCACAGGCACAGCCTGTATTCTTCTCTTGCACGAATGGCTTTAAACATAAAAAAATTGACGAAGTGGCTTACATAAACTAGCATCATATAATGCTACTATTTTTTCGCCTATTAAAAGCAACCCTCACTTGATATTCCTGTTCCTGGTAAAACAATGAGACAGACTTGCACCCTGCTTGCCATATTGATTTTACTAATGCCAATCACCCACGCGGCTGACCATTCTGATACCCGGATCACCCGAACCATTAAGCAGAATGATGAGCAGAATTCAAATGCACACGAGGCGGTCGAGAGATATTTCGAAGACGAGCTCATGAAAAAACATGAGATGGTGGCCAAGTACTACGAAGATGAAGCAAGAAAGTCGCAGGAGAAGGTAAAGGAACTGGAGATGATGCTTGCGCATTACGAGGAAAAAAGCTATCTGTACGGAAAAAAAGCGCAGGACTTGCAAGCGCATACTGAAGCCCTGGTAAGAAAATATAAAGAAGCTGCAAAGGCAGATACAAGAGAAGCTGCCTCTCACCGTCAAATTGCTTTGACACTTAAAGAAAAAAATCACCCTGCGTCAAAAACTCAAAAATTGAGCATTGTTGAATCCTATGGCTCAACTGTTTTATCGAAATAAGAGTAAGTGATGGAAGGTAAGAGCACACGGAGAAATTCCGTAGCGGCATAGCAGCATAGCCACATAACTCCCGCTTTTCCTGTCTGTCCATCTTCACGGATGGCAAGCAGCCCTGCTCCAGTCCCTCAAGATACCTCCCCGGGATTTCTTTACCGACCACTCATTGGAGTTTGCTGAAATTCCGCGAAATAATGATGATCGGGGAGCTACCCGATACCCGCAAAAATTGTTTGTTTGTCCTGTCACCTGCCGATCCGGCTTCCAGTCATGATATGCTGGGCAAGTTACCTGGAATATGGCCATACAATAGCTACAGCCGGAACAGTTCCGCAATAATTCCGTGAAGCGATAAGTCCAGGCAAATAAGAAGCGAACGCGCCAGGCCTTCGATATCCAACTTCTCAAGGACACTATGCAAAACTTCCTCCGAAATGATGATTTAGGCAAATTGATTCTGCGCCTGACTGTAGGGGTATTGATCCTATTTCACGGGTTGCACAAAATACTTAATCCGGAATCCCTTGATTTCATCAGCAAGCAACTGACGGGCATCGATTTACCACCGGTACTGGCTTACGGAGTTTACCTCGGTGAAGTCGTCGCGGCGCTAATGGTGATCTTCGGTTTTTTCTCGCGTCTCGGCGGTTTGCTGATCTTTGGTAACATGATTTTTGCGCTTGTATTGGCGCACTCTGATCAGTTATTTACGTTCACCAAGACAGGAGGGTGGGAGCTTGAATTGCAAGGGTTTTATTTATTTTCAGGTCTTGCGATATTTTTCCTGGGTAGCGGAAGATGGGCCATCCGGCAAGACTGACGAAGCCACGCGCGTCAATGTTCATTATGGTTACACATCAAAATAACAAAGGAATCTCTACTGATGGAATCAACCGATCTCCAACAATACAGATGGCATGAGTACGCTGACCTGACCGCCCTCCAGGATGCAGCCGTGGCTGCTATCCTGGATAGCGCCGCCTCTGCCATTCAGGAGCGTGGGCGCTTTAGCCTCGTTCTTGCCGGGGGTGAATCACCTCGCGAAATCTATCGGAGATTATGCAGCGCACCAGCGGATTGGTCTCTCTGGCATATCTATTATGGAGACGAACGCTGCATGCCGCCCACTCAGGAAGAACTGAATTCCCATATGGCAGAAGAAGCATGGCTCAGCCATGTGCCCATTCCGCCAGCCCAGATTCATACCATCCCCCATGGTCCCCGCGCAGATAAAGCTGCGGAAGCGTATGCACAAACACTACGGGGTGTGGGTTATTTCGACTTGACGCTACTCGGATTGGGAGCAGATGGCCATACCGCAAGCCTGTTCCCGGGTAATGATTGGGGAATGGCGCCGGATTCCCCCGATACGCTTGCAGTATTCAACTCCCCCAAACGGCCGCCGCAGCGCGTATCCCTGAGTGCAACGCGTTTAAATCGTTCGCGAAGGATAATATTTCTGGTAAACGGTGAATCAAAGCATAAGGCAGTGGCAAGATGGCGGGCCGGGGAAAAAATACCTGCCAAGGCGATAATGGGGGAAAACGGTGTGGATATACTTGTGGAATCGGCGTTACTGTTACCGGTGAAAGAACAATAGGATTAAATAAAAAAAGAAAACAGAAAATGGAGGCAAAAAAAAGGAGTAGAAACTACTCCTTTTTGGATACAAACCTGAATCGACATAATTCTCCCCCGCGAGCCATACATTCATGTTGCTCAACCTTGCTGTCGGTAAAAGCTTCCATTAGTCCACGGTCCAGGTGACAAATCTCCATGTCTTTTGCCGCCATCTGGTGAAACACACAATTATCCGCTTCAATCACCTTTTCTCCGTCTGGCAAGGTAGTACTTTTCGCATTGTAGCCAAGCTGATCCATTACCTCTGTCAGCTTGTCGATTTTCTCCTCCTTCGTATTCAAGTCCGGATATTGACCACGTATCTGCTCTGCGATACCTGCACCGATTTCAGTCAAGCGCTTACCCATGTTCTCAACGCCTTCTTCGCGCCGAACCGAGGCCAATACCAGCTGTGCCAGCCAGGAATACTGGCGCGGAAAACTCTCCTTGCCGAGTTCGGTAAGAACGTAAAGCTGTTGAGGTCTTCCGCCTCCTGACGGGCGCGTACTTCCAGCCGTTACCAGACCTGCCCCCTCCAGAGAAGAGAGATGTTGCCGAACTGCATTTCTTGTAATCTCCAGCCCTTTTGAAAGTTCATCCACACTCAGGCCTGGCCTGCTTCCACGCAAAAGCTTAAGCAATTGCTTCTGCCGTTCACCTATCGTATTTAGCATCTGTATACCTCCTTCCACCCCCGTCATAAGGATTACCGGCTTCATTATAAACCACTGATATTCTGTGTCTTGTCTTAAGACACTTTAAACATAAAATAGTTGACAAAATAGCTATGATTCCTTATAATTTCTTCACAAATAAAGAATAATCGGTGTTTGATCCGCTTTGATTCTGTTTTGATCCAGTTTTACCTCCAAATTTCAGGCGAAGTTGTCCGAAATTCTGATCTACCCTACTCCCCTGTTTTTTGTATTTCACTGTTTTTTGTAATCTTTTCGCTATCTTTTGGCATTAACTGCATTGATTTTAAAGGAAAGCGCAACGTGACAACAAGGAGAATTTTCGCGGTTTTATCCTTCGGTTTACTGGCTGCATGTGCGCAAATGAGCCCACATGAGGCCGTCCAGAACACGAATATTCGCAGGGTGGCGCAGAACGCCAGGACTCCCAGTGATCATGATGCGCTGAGCAAGTATTTTGAGAATGCGGCCAAGGAAATGCAAACCAAGGCTGACGAGCAAAAAAAATTACTCGAGCATTATGAAGAGAAGGGTTATCTCTATGGACGCCAGGCGCAGGATTTGAAGTCGCATACCGCAGCTCTCCTTCACAAATACGAAGCAAATGTGGATGAGAACATCAGGGCAGCTGCCGCCCACCGGCAAATGGCGATAGAGCAGGCGAAACGTGAATTTGCCACACGTGAAGGGCAGGTTGTGAACGCAGAGAGTCGTGCGCACTCCTCGAAGTAAGCAGAGGGCGCAGTAAAAACATCAGGAATCACCTTGCCGCGGTCCGTGAACCGTCTTTTTCAGTCTCTCCAGGCGGGGAAACGCGGCAAGCTCAGGAAAAAATCCATATCATGATTAGGCCAGAGCTGGCCCTTTTCCCTGCTCTCCAGCGCCTTTAACTTGCGGATGCTGGCCAGCGCCAGAAACGCGTTATCCTGCCAGCAGTACCCCGGCGCAATTTCCTCCACCAGATTCTCCCTCAGATCGGCAGCGTCTCCACACAGGATGACTGGTGGCCCCTTTTGAAGCTCGATGAAGAGCGACATATGTCCAGCCGTGTGTCCAGGACTGCTGATCGCATGCACTCCCGGTGCGACGAGATATTCGCCTGTCTTGATTTCCCACTGATTTGAGCTGACCAACTCGTCGGCAAAAACGCTTCCATCCGCTCCCGTGCGCGCCGCATCAAGCTCATCCGCCTGGACATGGACAGTGCAACCTGGCAAATCATGGAGCCCCCCGATGTGATCGAAGTGTAAATGGCCTATGAACACGATGTCCACATCCTGTGGCCCGAGGCCCAGTTTCTTCAGATAACGGGGAATACGCTGCCCTTCCTGCATGTTGGGCGGTTCAACCAGAGGGCGCATGGGATCAAAATGACGTGCGCGCAAGATAGGATCGGAAATCTTGCGGTAGTCGCAGCCCGTATCATATAGGATGCGTCCGTTCGACGTTTCGATCAAATAAGCAAGAATGGGCGCCGCGATAAACTCCCCATGCCCACGGTTACGCGTCGAAATGGTCTTTTCATAACGGATCGTTCCCGTCAGCAACGGCCAGACCTTTATGGTACGAGGCATATCGTTTCGTCACGTGGATCATCTCAGCTGCGAGATGAAAGTAAATCGCCGGCAGCTAATAATCACCCTGCTGAGAGGATGCCTCTTCCGAGTGGCCGGAACGATGTCCAATACCGGATATCAGATGAGCGGAAAAATTCATGGCGAAAGGCACGAACAGCATGGCTGCGAGCAGCACCAGAAGCGCGACGGGGCTGCCCATGGCGATTTCCCCCCTCGCCATTTTTCGGAAGAACCACACGACCAGTAGAAAGAAACCTGCCAGAACGAGGATGGCGGTCGTTACAAAGCCGCTATCCATCTATCACTGTCCCCTCAGCTCGCTCTGTCTGCACTTGATGAGCACTATGGGTGGAAAAGGAGTTATTGCTAGGCTATGAGAGGAACAAAGGCCGTGATTGGCTTAGGAACATGGGAGCGTTTAATTTGCTCCGGCCACAAGCCAATGCGACCTTTGAGAAAGCTATTGTATATGACACCGATCCTATCCGCAATTGGCCGGAAACACTGTTTTCCGAAGGCCCCGGCCTCCGTCACGAAAATAGCACTATTCCTCCTGCCGCACGGAGATTGCCAGCGGTACAGGCGGAATGAACTCTTCCTGGGCTGGAGCAGGGTTTTGACGCCACAATGCCGCGAGCACACTGCCCAATAGCGAATGCATTACGGCGGAAACCGCCCCAACGACGGGTGCAAGCGGCAACAATGGAAAAGCCTGTTTGGCCAGCACGACGGCAAGTCCCGAGTTTTGCATCCCCACCTCGATTGCAATCGTGCGTGCGCTGTTACCATGATAGCCAAACAGGCGGGCAAAATAATAACCGAACAGAAAGCCTGCCCCATGCAATAGCGCAGTCGCCAGGATAAGCTCTCCGCTATAGGCAAGAATAGCCTCTGCATTGGCGGCAAATATCACTGTGCAGATAAAAACCACGCCCGCCACTGAAAGCAGCGGAGCAACCGGCAGAACCCGCATGACCAGGCGAGGTGCCCACCGGTTGAGCAGCACGCCCAGAAAGACAGGGATAATCACGACTTGAAAGGTCTGCTTGAACAACAGCCAGGCATCGACCGGCACGAGAGCGCCCGCGAAAAGCTGGATCAGCAAGGGTGTAAGCACAACGGCTGCGAGCGTGGAGCAGACTGTCATGACGACCGAAAGCGCGACATCGGCGCCGGCGATGTAGCTGATCAGGTTTGAAGCGGTACCACCCGGAGCGCACCCCACCAGGATGAGTCCCACCGCGAAATGAGGCGGCAGGCTCAACGCCTGGGCTACTATCCAGGCCGTCAAGGGCATGATGGAATACTGCGCAGCGAAGCCGATGGCTACCGCTCGCGGGCTCCGCGCGATGCGGCGAAAATCTTCTACGGATAGCGTAAGCCCCATGCCCAGCATAATGCAGGCAAGAACCGCAACCATCAGGGGGCCCTGGTTGAACGAAGCCAATGTCTGTGGCGCATACAAGGCAAACAGCCCCGAGAGAATCATCCAGAGGGGGAACAAAAGGGTCAACTTCTGCAACATGGAGCTGGTATCCTGGTATGGCTGCTTATAGCTGCTATCAGTCGTTTCGCGAAAATAGAAGCGTATGATGTTGTGCGTGACGGCTGATCAGCCGGGTAGAACGAAGCCCCGCTTCTCCGGCCATTCTTCGCAGAGTGGAAAGGCATTCAGGATAATCGTGATCGCGAACGTGCGCGCATGCTTCTTCCAGCTGCTCCGGCGGCACGCTCGTCCACTTTTCCCGCATGAAATTGAGATAACCTTCCAGAAAATCCTCCCGAGCCTCATTTTCTTCACGCACCACATCCACCAGTATCAGCCCGCCTTCTTTTGAGAGGCAGCGTGCCGCTGCCCGGAAAAACCGCGCCTTTTCATCCAGACTCAGATGATGAATGGCAAACCCGGAGAAAATAACGTCCCACGTCTGATTCACAGACTCAATGGTTTGCAGGAGTTCCCCTTGGGTCAGCCTGGTTTCTCCTGGCAATCCTGCGAGGTACTCCCTCGCCTCCGTCAATGCAGTCTCGGACAAATCCACGCCTTCGTATATCAAAGGAGGAGAGCGTTTCAGGCAAGGCGCAAGATAACGGGCGTTGCCACAGCCGAGATCCAGCAGGCGATACTCTCCCCGATCAGCACGCGACCTCAAAAGCTCCCCAACCCCGACATAGATCTCGCGGTGAAACATGTAGTTATGCTCTGTGATCAGATCATAGAGCGACCAGGATCGGGTGAAGATGGCGACAGGTTCAGCGGATAGCATGACTCGGGAAGACTCGTTGCGATGGTAAAATTTCGACCGATTTTCACAATAGACGGAAGAATCTCTTTATTTTAACCTTTTGAAAATGCATTGGCGACGACCAACTCTTGAAGACACCTTCGCACCGGCACGCTCATACCCGCATTTTTACTAAAATATAATGGGAACCTGCGATAAAGCCGCAATGGAGAGGCGAAACGGGTCCTCCAGGGTATCCGGATACAAAAATGCATGTAAGATCGATGGGGAATTTTGGAGTCGCCCAAATAGGAAAGAGAGCGAATGCCTGGATATGAGTGGTGAACACTGAGTGCAGAGTCTGCGGGAGGCGTCGCTTTCTTGATTACGAGGAAATGAAATGAACATACCAGCTGGATTCGATAAAGAAGCGTTGCGATACGTAGCCGCTGCTCTTGAGACGGAGTCAAAAACTGTTGAAGTAAACAACGGGACAGATTATCCATGCCATCCAGAGAGCGCCCCTGCGCAGGCGGCTCGCTTTATCCGGGCTGTCATTGCCGACGCCCCGAAGTCTCCCGTTCATTCAATTGCACCTGAACCATTCCACGCCGAGAGCCCTCCTGATCAGGAGGACCAGAGCATGGACTGGTGGCAAGATGCCATCAAAAATGCATTGGAGGCTGAGCACGAGCATTATCAGGAACGGAAGGAGAACGCTTCGACACTGCAAACACAGGACAGCGAGCGTGAAATGTGGGAGCTTGCAAGCGAGCGGGACGATGCTACGGAATGGGCTGATAAACTGGCTTATGCGATAGCGGAACGTCTTGGTGTCGATATTGGTGAGATCAGCAACGCAAGCAATCCATGGCAGAAGGCGCTGGATTATTGCGAAATGCCAGCTCAGGAGATTGATCCTCACGAGCACATGATAAGACACATTGCTTCTCATGATAAGTTGAATGCTAGTGATGCTAATGACAAACTCAGGAGAGCGGCTGAGGAAGTTGTTAACTTCCTGGATATGGACGTTAACGAGGAGCAGCTGGTAGATGGATTGAAGCTACTTGAAGGCGCTATTGAAAACCTCCGCGACGCACTGGAGGAGAAATCATGAAAATCGAGTAACTGTCAGATGAAGTCGCGACTACTACACCTTATTCTTCTGCATACAGAATATTCCTGCCACTGTCTTGATTCAAATTTTCACCAGACCTTATGGACGGCAAGTGAATCTGAATACTGAGTCCTTCATCCGGCTCGTTTCTCGCTACGATTTTTCCGCCATATAGCCGAACAGCCCGATCAGCGATGGCAAGCCCAAGCCCGTTTCCACCTGTCGAGCGATCCCGGGCTTCTTCCAACCTGACAAAGGGTTGAAAAAGATGAGGCAGCATGTCTTCAGGTGCACCCGGGCCGTGATCCCGAACCTGAACAACAATTCCATCACGACAGGCTGTATCTCCCAGCATGCTTATTTCAACTGCCGTAGCAGGTTTTGTATATTTGATGGCATTGCGTACAACGTTTTCTATCGCGCTGTGCAAAAGCCGGGGACTTCCCCATACGACCGCTGGGAAAGTATCCCTTAATTCTATCCGGCAGCCCATAGCTGATGCTTCGAATTGCGCATCCTCCACGAGTTCTTCAAGCAGTTCCCGTATGTCCACCTTTTCGGCATGATCGGAATCCACCCCTGCTTCCAGGCGGGAGAGTTCGAGTAGATGGCCGATGAGCTCATTCAAACGTTCTATTTCCGCCTCCATGCGGTTCAATTCCTTTTCAGCCTGCCCGCCTGACCGCTGCCGCGCAAGCTCCAGCGCAGCCTGTAGCCTTGCGAGAGGAGAACGAAGCTCATGTGAGGCATCGCTCAGCAATTGCCGCTGCGCGCCAAATACCCTCTCGAGTCGCTCGGTCATCTTGTCAAATGCACTTGCCAGTTCCCCGATCTCGTCGCGCCGGCCAGCCATGGAGGGAACAACGCGCTGTGCCAGATCGCCGTTCGCGATATGCTGCGCAGCATACCGTAAACGTTCGAGCGGAAAAGTGAGATAGCGACCAAGCAGCAGGCAGATCAACGCGCTTAGCAGCGCAGCAATAGCTACGGGAAGCGCAATCACTCGCGGGCGTTGCAATATCCTGCGCAAGGTGATGCTTTGGAAATCGGGAGCCATGTAATAAAGACTTCCATCTGCAAGGCGTATGGGCTGATGGTGCGGATATCCTCTCCTGTTCATGCGATTGGGATGCTGTCGCCGCCGCTCCAGCCTTGATGCGATATCAGGAGGAATTTCCCGATCGAGCAGATCGCGACCTGTCTCATCGATCAGGAAAATAGGAATTACTTCACTCCGATCCAGGTAGTCTAGCCATTCCTTGAGGCCTTCAACACCCTTCTCCCTTGCGGCCGTTCGCCCCTGATCAAAATATTCCGATAGACGCTCACGCATCTTCCCGGCATCCTGCTGTACCCGGTTATGTTCGAGATAGCTGGAAGCAGCAAACAGGAGTAGCGCGGTGAAAATAATCAGCGTGAACCAGAAAGACAGGAATATTTTCCAGAAGAGCCTGTGCATGTCAGTTTCGTGAATAAATATAACCGACACCCCGCACCGTCTTGATGCGTTCCTGCCCATCCGGCATTGACCCCAGTTTTTTACGAAGACTGCTTACATGCACGTCCAGGCTGCGGTCATAACGGCTCAATTTCCGGCCAAGTGCGCGCTCGGACAAATCTGCCTTCGATACGACATTGCCGGCTTCCCGTAACAGTACATCCAGCAAGCTGAATTCAGTGCTCGTCACAAATACCGGGTTGTTGCCGCAGGTAACCGTACGTGAACCAATGTGCATAACAAGATCGTCCAGCATAATCTTGTCAGGCTCACCGCTTCCATTGCGCCGATCACCTTGTATCTCTGCTCTTCTTAAAATTGCGCGAATCCGTGCCACCATTACACGGGGATTGGATGGTTTCGCCAGATAGTCATCCGCCCCGAGTTCAAGACCGACAATACTGTCGATGTCGTTCCCCCTCGCTGTCAGCATCAATACGGGAAGCAGAGATTGCATGCGCAACTCACGTAATACATCAAAACCATTCCGATGCGGCATCATCACATCAAGTATCAACAAGTCATACCGGTTCACCGATATCTTGTTCAGTACCGTGACGCCGTCATAAGCAACATCGACGTCGAAGCCCTCGTCAGTGAAGTAATCCACCAGCATCCCACTCAATTCAATATCGTCATCCGCCAGTAATATGCGCGCCATCATTTCCCCAGATCAGAATCTTGTTTCCGAATGTGGTGCATCTGCCTTCCATGAATATTGCCAAATCAAACCAATCAAATACAGGAACTTCTGGTTTCTTTACATAACTTTACATTCCCATAACCCTAATTGACATTGCTTGATCTTATTCTTATCCAAGCCGTGCACATTCACGGCGCGCATTCTCAAACATCACTATCAAGAGGACTGGCTAAATGAAAACAATCATGAAACTTTCGTTGATCAGCGGGTTATTAGCAAGTGGCATTGTTTTGGCTGATTCACACTCTGATGCTTATCAGAAACATGCCTCATCGAGCTGCCATCACGGTGCAGGCAAAAGTATGGAAGGTAAAAAGACATTCTGGGACAAAATGGCCGAGCGCCTCCAACTTACTACGGAACAACGCGCATCGATTGGAGCAGTTATGGAAAAATCAAGGCCGCAAACCGCAGCCATAAGGGAAAAAATACGAACAAATCGAAAGGAATTACAGGAACTGGCAAGAAATACCCAGGTTGACGATGGTCGAGTACAAGAACTGGCGCGTGAACGAGGAAATCTGGTAGCCGAATTGGTAACTGAGCGCACGAGAACACGCCATGCCATTAACCAGATATTAACTGATGCCCAGCAAGAACAGATGAAACAGATGCGTGAGAAGAACAGGCATCATGGCAAGGGCTAAAGCATAAACGGAAAGCTTCATCTGCAACCCCAGAGGAATGCAGGTCTATATCAATTAGCTCGATATTCATGGAGTCTTGACGGCCAGGCACCAGAACGGCTTGGCCGTCGCAACCCCTAGCAGTTCCTCTAAGTAGTCCTTCTAATATGGAGAAGGGTTGTAACAGAGCAGCGGCCACATCAAAGTCAAGGCGCAAAGTCAAAGCGCTTCTTTCCGCACTGCGCACGTTGGAACACGGCCCATATCCAGCTCGATCACGTTCTTTGAAATGCTTGTGACCACGCTTGTTACTGCGCGTTGCACGCCCTCTACAACACCTTCGACACCTGGGGCGACGGGGTCCGCAATCACCGCATAACAGGCGGCGCTACGAGCATCGGCAGGACGCGTAATCGTCCAACCGAATCTTGCCTTTACGCTGTCATCGATTATTGCGTCGAACTGGCTAAGCTCAATTGCGATTCTGTAGACGATTTGATCGGGAGTACGGCCCCTGTGTGCCTTGTTTACGGCCCCGGTCCAGCTAGCAATACCAGAGGCGAACGCGTCTCGCAGTTCATAGTTGAAGGGTGATGACCAGCGATCTTGTTCAAGGATGAAAAGCTGTGCTTCGGGACCAGAACCTCCGTAACGTACGACCAATTGCGGGCGTGCAAGCCGTTCTGGAACATTGACCGGCAATATGTCAATGAAAATCGGGGTGGACAGATCTCGTGGCAGAGCCTTCATCTCGGAAGGCTCCGGCCCAACCGACAGCGTATAAAACCGCGTCTCCGGAACCGATGCACAGCCAGCGATCAGTGATGCTGATATCATAAAAAATGCGCTTCGCCCAAGAGTCATCATTGTTTATCTTCCCGCTTGCCCCGAATTATCGATTCAGGATGACGCTCCAGATAATCCGTCACAACCCTGAGTGAAATCGCCGCGCGCGACAATTCCTGCAATGTCTGACGTAAGTCCTGCTGCAGAGGCGCCTCTTCGGACAATGTCTGCCCCGCAGCATTTAGAGTCTCATGCACGTCCTTCATTGCCATGGCTATTTCGGGTGCCACATCATTATTCAATTTCTCCGTCAGCTGCCCGGCGCTGTTCAGCGTCCTTTGGAGGGTTTTTAATGACTCCTGTAATTCGCTGCCAATCTGATCGAAAGGTACCTTGTTCAACTTTCGCGCTATCTCGGAAATCTGCGTTTGAGTTTCCTCTGCCGTATTGGGAATGGTGGGTATTGCCAACAGCGCCTGGGAAGCAACTACATCGGCTTTACGCTTTGAAACACCTCCTTTTTTTGTGACGACGCCAGGAAAGAAATCGAAGGCCACATAAAGTTGTCCGGTAAGGAGATCAGCGCTTCGCAACTGCGCGCGCAAGCCGCGATCGATCATGAACTGCAAACGCTGTTGGGCTGTATATGTTGGTTCTTTTCGAAACTGTGCGTATCTCCGGCCCAGGCGCTCCGGATAAACCTGAACCAGGACTGGCATAGTGAATTCGCGCAGCTTGGGGTCATAATCAATGCCTATCGATTTAACCTGTCCCAATACCAGTCCCCGGAAACTCACTTCTGCACCCGGTCTTAGACCACGGAGGGATTGTTTGAAATCAAGCAATATTATTTGCGCCTCGCCATCCGGCTCCTTTAATGCTTCAGTCTGATTCTCAGCCAGGATAAAGGCCATGTCCTCTTTGGCGAGAGTGCCGGGATTGTCATCAGGGGATTGGAAGGAAAGACCGCCAAACAGAACAGTATCCATTGATTGCGACCTGATCTTTAACCCATCGGCATTAAGCTGCACATCGAAGCCGCTGGCGTGCCAGAAGCGGGTATTGATACCCACAAATCTGTCATAGGGCGAGTTAATGAATATCCGCATGATAATGCCTTTGCCATTTTCATCCAGATCATATGCGGTCACTTGCCCTACTTTGATCCCATGGAAATAGACAGGCGAACCTATATCCACCGAGCCGATATCGGCCGCATGTAAAAAATACTGCTTTCCGGAAGCACCGCGGGTAACTATTGGCGGCGTCTCAAGTCCCATAAATTTGTTTGCCTGCTCGGCTGAAATGCCCTCATCCGCTCCGATGTAGGTGCCTGATACCAGGGTCGCAAGCCCGGACACTTGCAAACCTGAGATACGTGGACGCACGACCCAGAAACGGCTGTCGGCTGCGGTGAAACTTTGGGCTTCCTTCTTCAATCGCACGGTTACCGAAACGTGAGTGCGATCTTCGCTGAGCGCGATTGACTGAACGGTGCCGATCTCGACTTCTTTATACTTGACCTTGGTTTTGCCTGCCTCGAGTCCTTCGCCGGAGAGGAATGTAATGGTGATCGCAGGACCGCGCTGAATCCAGGCCTGAACCAGAAGCGAAACCCCGATAACCACGGCAAGTATCGGAACCAGCCAGATTAACGAGGAAACCCAGTTTCGCTGACCCACCTTCTTTGGCAAAGGAACGCCTTGCGCGGGCTCACCCGCCTCGTCTTCATTCATGTGATCTTCCGGGCTCATGTTCGGTCACGTCCCACATCAAACGGGGGTCAAAGCTGATCGAAGCAAGCATGGTCAGTACCACCACTGCGGCAAAGGCAGCGATACCCTCCCCCGGGTGCACCGTGGCAAAGCCTTTGATCTGTATGAGTCCGGTCATCAGCGTTACTACAAAAACATCCAGCATCGACCAGCGGCCAATTACCGCGATAACGCGATAAAGTTTCGCTCGTAGCAAGAGGTGCCGCTTACTGTGGTCTTGTACCGCGATCAATAGCTGAGTAAGGACCGCCAGCTTGAATAAAGGCACGAGAAAGCTGGCAGTAAAAACAATAAGTGCCAATCCCCAGGAACCTGAATTCCAGAAATAAATGATGCCACTCATGATCGTGTCTTGCTGTTCCTTTCCGAGGAAAGGAACAGTGATCATGACCGGTAATATATTGGCCGGGACATACATTATGTAGGCGGCGATCACTAAAGCCCAGGTGCGGCGGAGACTGTCAGGTTTACGCAGGTGCAATCCTGCACCGCAGCGGCCGCAACGGTCATGAGCCTTTACATCTTCCCATAAGGTCGCACAATGAGGACATGACACCATGCCCAGCTTCGCCGCAGTCTTTACGGACACTCCGCTATCCGGCGGCTGACTGGCTGGTTGAACGGTTCTATTTGCTGGCACGCTTTATTTCCCCTGTTCCTTGTAGCCACATCTGCTGATATAGAGACAGCGCGGGTCAAACGAAAACACCGCGGTCAGCAGGAAAGCAAGAGCACCAAATGCCCACAGCGCAACGCCAGGCAGTACGGTCGCCATACTCGTCAGTTTGACGAACGCAACGATGACACCGAGCAGAAATACCTCCACCATTACCCATGGTCGCAAGAGCTGGATCAGGCGTCCCGATAAATTAAACGTTGTTGGGTGTCCGAATCTTCTAGATCTGATGGGGAAGGTAAGCAAATAAATCAAAGCTAGAAGTTGAATCAAGGGAAACAGAATTGTTGTAGCCAACACCAACAATGCCACGAAGAGCATCCCCTCACCTCTCAAGGAACGGACCGAGCCTATAAGCGTTGCTTGGCTGAACAAACCATTCCGCAGTTCCAGTTCAAGGATCGGAAAGACGTTTGCAATGAGATACATACATAAGCCGGCGATCGCCAGTGGTAAAACATGCTTGCGCTGAGTACGCCTGTCGCGCTCCAGCTCGGCGCCACAACGACGGCAGAATGCGACTTCGCTGCGGCCCAGCGGTAATCTGCGGTAAACCGCATCGCATTCTTCACAGGCAATCAAGTCAGGTACTTCCCGCATGGTTAATTTATTGAGGATTGTCTTTCATTCATACAATGCGGACTCCAAACGCCATTCCTGAATGATGATTTCTCGGAGTCGACATATCCTATTTATATACTGTAGTAGTTAATCTGATGGCTTGCACCGGCGCCGATGAGGGATCAAACGGGCGGACCGGATGATAGATCGCGCCAGCTTTTATCCAGGGATGACCAGACCAATTCCTCAAGAAGAAGCCGGATGAAAATGTTGATAGGGCATGATCCCCACAAACGAATAGAGGTATAGAGGCGCGGCAAGTCGGAAACTGATGATTATCAGCTCTACCAGGCCTTGAGTCATCTTGAGTACGTCGAGACCGAGATCGCCTTGAATTACCGCCTTATTCAGCACCATCGGATAGATCGTTTCCTTTCTCCAGCGCGTCAGTCAAGCCATGCTCAATCGTTAATTTCAAATGTTGGCCCCGTGAAGCTTCACCATCTGCATTAATACTGCAATAAACCGCCGTCAAAATAGGAGCTTCGATACAACCGGGAAGGAGTTATGCCTAACTACGCCGTCTATATGAGAATGCATACAGGACATGTCAAACGAGTAAGAAACTTTTTCAGCAACTATCCCCACGATCTTTTGAAGCGCTATTTCCATCAAGGATCACTCACAGGCTTTCCAGAAAATACCGTATTCTGGATAAACCCTGAAGGCCCTAGTATCGGCTTTGCGCCGCGCCCTGAAGTACGAAAAGCAGCCGATTAAGAAAAGACAGAAACAAAAAAACTGACTGAGTCAGGATCTGGTTTCAAAATGAGCATTGCTCAGTCGCCCTGCTGACGCTCTCAGCCGAACTCGATTTTCTTAATCAAACGGTTTTGCCCATCAAAATAATAGACCTCATAGGATATCGAGGTCAAAGCATAGACTTTTTCGATAACGACTTTTGCGGCTCCCTCCTGCATGGACTGGACGTAGTGTTGTCGTTCGAGCGAAAGAGATGACAGGGGAACGACTTTTTCGAACTCTAATCCTCTGTTGTAATGAAACTCCACCGAATAGATCAATTTCTTCCAGGTCAATCTGGCCTCTAGTTCTTCAGCCAGAAAAATCACTCTAAGATGAGGATCATTTGCAAGTTGGATATGAACAACCGCGCTGTTCAGCATCAATACGCCAGAGATCACCATGGCGCTGTAGCCAGCCCGCATGAATAACCCTCTAGATACCCTGGGCAAGACGAATTTCATGAAGCTAGAGGATAGAACGGCAGCTAGCGCAACTATCAGGCCGATTCCTATGGCTTTTAGCTGAAACAAACCCAATGCGGCATAAAGATAAAGCTTGATCAAATGCAATAAAACTTCATTCGCAGCACGGGTTGCAATAATTTCATGACTGTCCAGCCCGTAGCGAAAATAAAAACGGTTAAACAGGACACCCACCGCACCGGTCAAACCAGAAATAAACCAGCCAGAAAACCGACCATTCTGAGCTGCCATGGTGGAATAGGAGACAATACGGCGTGCTTTCGTTCCTGTTTTCTAAAAAGCCAGGGAAGATTAGAGATAAGAAATATGCTCATGCACAACTCTAGATACATCGGCTCCAGATAACTTAGCATTTCTACGCCTAAAACCACTCCTACCATAGCTGTTGGCAAAAACAGTTTAGCCATATCCCAACGAATGGCTTTAAAAAATATCCAGATTCTGGAAAATGAGCTTGTTACGGATCCGAGAGTAAGTGCGGCTGGAACCTGATTTACTGGAAGAGAATAGCCAAGGATAGGAATCAGTAATAATCCGGCGCCCCCTCCACAAAATGCGCTAAGTGAAAATGCCAGGAAAGCGGCGAGAAAGAGGTAGAGATACACCATAGTGAAAGAAGCGGTAAAGGGACGGGCTGGGCTTAAGCTAAGTGTAGTACGATCACGTAATTCACGGACGGGTGAGGATCATCATATGGTTTCCAGTTCCACCTGACGCAGGCGTCATACCGATATAACTGGAGTTACTTCGAGCAGCTTATCGAGTGCCACGCGCTGATTGTTGGTGAGCGGTGTGGCCAATAGCTTGAAGACTCCCCGCTCAGCTTCCGGGTAGAGCGCTAGTCTTAATGTCACATAATTCCACTAGCTATCTTTCGTATGGATAAGCCACCTGTAGTAGCCCCCAATTGAACCGGACACAGATGCACTGATGACAGGAGATAGGCATATGCCTGGTGCTATGCATAGTGCTTCGGGTTTTGAACGTATTGAAGTAGTAACCGGTGTTGAGC
>NZ_JCAHZJ010000080.1:0-31477 GCF_059489795.1 Nitrosospira sp. CT | reverse complement strand
ATGGTTCGAGGATTACAATGAATATCATCCTCACAAGGGGCTCAAGATGAAGTCGCCAAGACAATTCATCCGCAGCCAGTTACTAACCGCATCCTGTCCGGTTTAATAGGGGCAACTCCAGCTCACGGTATTGCTATGTGCCTAGCGGGGTCCCCTGGTAGCAACATAGAAATAACTGTTTAGTCCCTGAGGGGGCGAGTGGTCCGAGGACTACTGCTATTGGCTTACTATGCACAAGCGTAGTCAGCCTATATCAAGTAGAACCTCTTGCCCCCGCAATTGCCCCCTAGTTGAGGGCAGATGTCAGTATTCCTGATGTCTGTCTTCCATTAGGGGGCTTTTGCGTTAGAGGATAATCAACATAAAGCTTTGGTCTCCACAGTCCGTTATGGTTACTCAGTACCGGAGAACTCGTATAAAAGCTGGTTAATACCGATATCGGAATAACGATATCGAGCTATATCAATTACTTACCCTCAGGAGTCACCCCATGCACAAGCCCATAGTAGCCACCCTATCCCTATCGCTCACCCTGGTATCCCCCCTGTCCTCTGCCATAGACTGCCAGACGTACACAGGAGGATACACTGAATGCACAGGTGCGGATGGCTACAAGGCTTCCAGTCAGAGTTACACAGGTGGTTACTCAGAGGCTAGGGATAACCAGGGGAACACTTCGAGGACCTATGGGTACACTGGAGGGCAACAGAGTATCTACCCTGGGTCAACCGGGGTGGTTCCTACTGTGCCTCAGTCACAAGGGAGTGTTGATGCTGCGAGAGGCCACTACTTTCCGTTCAGAAGATAAGACCGATGCGGGGATTCCCGTAGCGTAAGAATATCAAGTAGTTAGATTCACCCAAGAGGCCACCAATGTGTGGCCTTTCTTTTTGCCTATTCTATGATGTCCCTAGTCTCCTTTGTACTCCGGTTTCCCCTTCTCCACTTATCTCTCTTCCCTATGTCAGAGTAATATAATTTCTATCCTCCTACGGCTTATATAGCTCCAGCCGCAATATCTACTACATATGAATCCTTTGCGCTATCAATATCTTATGCGCTACCAATGTTGTTCTTTCCCTCACTTCCTACTATGCTAATCGCTTTAAATACCTTATCCGCCACCCTTGATGCATTCAAACAATTTACTCAAGAACCTGATGTTCAAATACAAACATTGCAGACTTTCCTTGTCATCGCACTTGAGGGAAACCCAGGTGTGGATGAATTAGCACGGCGAATAGGGCTTACTCAGCCTGCCGCCAGTAGAAACCTGAGAAAGCTCTGTGAAGCTCCCAAGGGGCAGGAGGGATACGGCCTTATCACTATGCAATTAGACCCGTTCGATAATCGGAGGAAAATAATCAAGTTGACAGCGCGGGGGCATGAACTTGCCCGCCATATTGAGGATGCAATGGTGCCGCCTATTCGCTCTCACGTTGTACGAGAGCTGATTAGGGGGTAGATATGGCTAAGCCGTTTCCTAAGGGGAAAAAGAAAATCTACTGGTGTGATTTTCGCACTCCCGATGGGAAACGCATCAGGCGGTCCCTCCATACTACCGATAGGGCAGAAGCCCAAGCCCTGGAAATAAAGCTCCGATATGAAGCCAAATACACTTCGGACCGAATACGCCGAGGGGGAATTACGCTCTCAGAGGCATTTCAACATGCGCTACGGGTAAGGGATTCCTGGAGGTCAGGGAAAAGCCTGGGTTCCATTGAGGCGATATATAAACTCGTAGCGGCACACTTCGGTCCCAATCGCCCACTCGCTAAGATTACTGATGAACTCCTCCTTGAGTATGCAGAAGGTCTTAAACGCCGCCGCAAGACACCATCCACTATAAATAAGAGGCTATCCATGTTCTCAGTCCTATTCCACGAAGCCATTAAATGGAAAAAGTATAGCGGAGAGAAGCCGCACCTCATTCGCTACAGGGTCAAGAACGAAAGGAGACGGTTAATTACCCCCGAAGAGGAAGCCCTGGCTATCTCTCTGTGTATCCAAAGTAGTCCATATGAGTCTGCTATGGCCGACCTGATAGTTGTCCTGGCTGACACTGGTCTTCGGCTCTCTGAAGCCCTTAAGATTCAACCCAGGTACGTGGACATGCACAACAGAACAGTTCTCATAGTCGATACCAAATCGGGAGATGACAGGATGGTACCCCTTACCGGGAGGGCACTGGCTATTCTCAAAAGGCGGAATGTCGCTCCAGTGTTTCAACCTTTAAATCCTTATGTGGTCTCTCATATCTGGCGCCGGATTCGCAAAAAGATGGGCCTGGAGCATGATAAGGAGTTCGTTCTACATGCCTTCCGACACACCTACGCCTCCACGCTAGCGAATGCGGGGATTGACTCCTTCCGGCTTCAAAAGGTGATGGGGCACAAGAGCATTGTGTCTACCCAGAGGTACATTAAGGTTTCCGCTTCAGCCCTCCGGGGCCTTTCTAACATTATCGAAGAGCGTACAGGCAGGTATGAGAAGGAGGTCCTCGCTAAAAACCCATCAACAGATACCGAAGAGTAGTTATCCCATCCCCCTCCACTTCTTCACCCCCCTCCTCTACTCTCGTCGTACTACAACCTGCTAGCAGGCCCCGAGCAGTCGATGGTTTTGTCCATGTCCCCCACGTTATCCAAGGATATTAAATGCATTCTCCTTTTAGTAAACCCGTAACCCGTTCAGAAATACCCTTCTATCAATTCTACAAATACAGTCCATTATGTGTATTCCATTAGTTATAGCTGGAGCTACTCTGGCTATCGGCGCAGCCTCAGCGGTGACCAGCCACATGCAGCAAGCTAAACAGGCCAAGGCTACCGAGAGGGCAATCCAGGACAACTACTCTCAACAAATGGAGTCCCTCCAGCTTCAGTATGACCAGACCAATAAGCAAGCCACTGATGAAATGTCGGTTAGGGCTAGGGAGGCCATGATTGAGTCGGCAAGGCTTCGGGCTTTCTCCGGGGAATCTGGTCTTGCTGGTATCAGCAATGATCGGATACAGAATGAAAGCGCCTTCAATCTTGGGACCGATATTTCATCTATCGAATCCAATAGGCAATCGTCGTTACGGCAACTGTATCAAGAGGGCAAGGGGGTCCGGGCGCAAACTACCTCGAAGATGAATGAGGTTATGAAGAACCGGCCTAGTCTAATCGGGACTGGACTACAGATAGCTGGTGTTGCTGCGAACACAGCATCCAACTATCAAGCAGCTAAAGCCAAACTTCCGACTAACGTAAGAGGGTAACGTTCGCACACTAGCTGGTCCCTACCCCGTCCAAAACAGAACCCCTGAATATAGGTGCCATACCGTCCGGGTTCGGTTCCCTATCTGTACATGGGCTAATCTTAATCGAACCTGCCCCTATTCGGACCTACTGCATTTGTGGTACTCTAGTGGTACTTTCGTTAATCTTCCACCACAAGAACGAGCATTAATGCGGGTTTTGAGTGACGGTTAGAGTGCCTTATTCCCCCTCCCGGCACCAGCTAGCGTAATACCAGGCTGCTGCTTTTTCCAAAGTTCTGCAACTGGACTCGAAATACCCTTCTGGCGCTCCTCGCAATTCGTTCCCAACATTCCAGTTGTTCGAAACGAGTACCAATCCGACCATAAGGGATTGCAATGCCATCCGATCTGGACTCCGAATCAATAATAATCGTCTGCCCTCACTGCTCGAATCAGCATGAAGAGACGATCTTGCGGTTGAAGTATGAACCGAGACTTTCCTGCCCGGATTGCGGCCAATATATCCTCATCAATCTCCTCGATCTTTATACCATGCTTGAGTCAGCGCAAAAATCCTGTAAGGCGCTCCTCAAAAAATTGACCCACGTGTCGAACGGCAAAAGTCCGCATTGATCTGCAAAGCGGAGGCTTCTGCCCGATTTTTGAAGGAAGCTTGACTGCTACTGCAAGAAAGGAAAAATGGCTTTCTGTCATATTTCCATTCTTTACGTTCTGCAATCTTTTCGCGAGCAAGCTTGCCTTCGGTTTTCCCTCTCCATCCGCCCTGGCGAGATTCACACCATGATAGTCTCCGTCCCTGCCCAAAGGACCGACAATCAACCTCATCTCCGACAAAAGCATTGTTTTGAAAATCCCGGAAACAAGCTTGACTGTAAGGCAAATACTGCTATGAATAAATCTGGAAATCCGAATGCCCTCCTGTCACTGGAGTAATAACGGTTAGAAACGCTTCATGCTGTTCATGACTTTGAACATTTGAAGGCAGGCGGGGTTTGTGCGAATTCCGACAATAAGGAGGTGGTCATGAAACAGTTGCGAATGATGGGGTTTCTGTCCGCATTGATGGGACTGTGCGGTCTGCTTGTTATTCCCGTTTCCCAGGCGGAGCCAGTGAAGCCTTCCAAGACAATCAAGACAGAGTATCAGTATGCGGCGAAGGTTGCGTGTTCATTGCTGCTGCCACACCAGGATGGAACATTGGCGCGCGGCACTTATCGCACCACAGTCAACATTCATAATCCGAGCGACAAAAAAATCAGCATTGCCGCCAAGGTGGCGCTTGCCACCCAGTTTGGCTCCGAGCCCGGACCTTTCGATGTGACCCCTTTCAAGGAGGCGGTCATTCAGCCGGATGGAGCAGTGGGAGTAAACTGCTTTGATATCGCCGGCTACTTTTGTCCGATCGATGGCGTGTGCGTGGATTTCGCCTTTCTTGAAGGATTCCTGGTCGTGAAAAGCCCGGTGCCCCTGGATGTTGTCGGTGTTTATACCGCTCGGCATACTGATGGAGATGTCGAATCCATCGACGTAGAAGCGGTCGAGGGACGCCAGGTTCGGGAAACGGTCAAGACAGGTGCAGCAGAACCGACGAAGCCGGGAGGAGGCAAGCGCGTCGATTATCCACCGAAGGGAAGCTCAGCGTATGGCGAGAAGGAGCCGAAGCAGATGTGCGGTGGCATAGCCGGCTTCCCCTGTCCTGAGGGCAAGAAGTGTGTGGATGATCCCTCAGACAATTGCGATCCGGCGCGTGGCGGAGCGGATTGCAGTGGTATCTGCGTAAAACAATGATTTGAAGTAATCGCGGAAAAAGCGTTTTTTCCTTCCTGACAGGGGCGGATGCAATTCGTCCCTGTTCAGGGATTCCCTGGAATGGGCAAGTCCCCATTGCAATTCCCCTGCAATTTCTCCCAAAAAGATCAGGACTTTTTCTTGCGCCATTCGTCGCCATCTTTCTCATATTCCTTTTTTACGGCCGCCCAGGCTACCTTGTGCGCCGTTTCTTCGCGCGAAGCATGTCCCCTGCGCTCATCCGGGTCCTTATACTCATCCCAGGCGTTATTGAAAGCGGCCCTGTATATTTCCTGTGCATGCTTTGGCAGAACATTGGTAACGTTGTCCGGAAGGTCTTTCAATGTATGGTATGGCATGGCGCTTCTCCCGCACATGGGTTGGAGAAATGGCATCGGCTTCCGATGCAAAACCAGGATATAAAATTCAATATAGCAGGCATGCCCGATGATGCTGCAAGCATTGATTTGCAGATATCGGATCGGCTGTGGAATGGAATAAGCAGGAGGGGAGATACAAACAAAAAATGGACTGGCGAGAATACCAACCCATTCAGAGTGGTAGCGAATCCCAGATTCGAACTGGGGACCAACGGATTATGATTCCGCTGCTCTAACCACTGAGCTAATTCGCTACTGTTTTATATAGAAGGTCTGACATTATGCCTTCGCAACACATTCCTGTCAAGATTCGGAATGGCGCCACCAGTTTATCTAATTGATTGATTCAGTTATTAAAATAGGAGGGGTACAGCTGTTGTTTCATAAATCCACCGAGGCAAAAACGGGCGTACCGGCTTATCCATGCATCCCCGCGCAGCGGAAAGCGGCTGTATAATGGTTCCATGAAATTCGATATCGTTATCGTGGGGGGGGGATTGGTTGGAGCAAGCCTGGCGCTTGCCCTCAAGGATAGCGGTCTGAAAATAGCGCTGGTTGAATTCCGCCCCATCCCGCCGCTTCCTGACGATGAGAGCTGGGACAGCAGAGTCTACGCCATCAGTCCGGGCAGCGCTGCATTTCTGCAAAACCTGGGAGTGTGGGACGCTCTCGACCAGGAGCGGGTGACTCCTGTCTACAATATGGCGGTCTTCGGTGACGACAGCGCGGCGCGGCTGGATTTCAGCGCCTACAATATCGGTGTCCCCGAACTGGCTTTCATAGTGGAGAACCGCCAGCTCCAGAACGCCGCCTGGAAAGGACTCAAGCACCGCGGGAATCCGATCAAGGTTTTTTGTCCCGCGCAATGTTCTATGATGCTCCGCGCCGAGTCTCACGCCGAGCTGCATCTCGATGATGGAACTGTCATGCAGACGGGGTTGATCGTGGGGGCGGACGGGGTGAATTCCTGGGTACGCGAACAGGCAGGTATTGAAGTGGCGCGGCATTCCTACCAGCAGATGGGGGTGGTGGCAAACTTCGATGCAACGCGTCCCCATAATAACGTCGCCCACCAGTGGTTTCGGCGCGATGGCGTGCTGGCGCTGCTGCCAATGCCTGGCAGAGTGGTGTCCATGGTATGGTCTACAAAGGAAGAACTCGCGCAAACGATGCTCGAGCTACCTGAAAAGGAATTATGCGAGCGCGTCGTCCGGGCTTCGCAACATGTCCTGGGCGAGATGCAGCTCGTTACGCGGCCTGCCGCTTTTCCCCTGAATTTTGTACATGTGAAAAAGCTGGTCCAGCCACATCTTGCGCTCATCGGCGACGCAGCGCATGGCATACATCCCCTTGCGGGGCAGGGCGTGAATCTCGGTTTACGCGATGCGCAGGAACTCGCCTCTGTTATCCTCACGCGCGGACTGCAATCGGATTGCGGTGATTACCTGTTGCTGCGCCGTTATGAACGCGCCCGCAAGGAAGACATCCTGGCCATGGAACTGGTTACCGATAGCTTGCAGAAGCTGTTCAACCATACTCACCCGACACTCATTCGCCTGCGCAATCTGGGTCTGGAAATCACCAACCAGTTGCCCCTGATAAAAGACCGCTTGATGCAGCAGGCATTGAGTTGAACCCGGCTGATTCGTTTTCCTGTCCATCCACCAGAATAACCGCAGGCCGTCCGGCTGCATCCCATCCCAAAACGGAGTAAAGACCATGCGTTCAAAACTCGTTTCTCTCGCTTTGCCTTCTCTATTGCTATGCTTCCTTTCCAGCGCGTCCGCTGACGAGGCATCCCTGAAAAAAGCGATTCAGGCAAATTTTCCTGGAGAGAAGGTCGAAAGCATAAAAAAAACCCCCTATCTCGGTCTATATGAAGTGGTGGTAGGAGGCGAATTGTTCTATACGGACGACAAGGTTTCGTACCTTTTTTTCGGTCACGTAATTGATCCGAAAACGAAGGAAAGCCTGACTTCCGAACGCTTGCAACAGATCAAGGAAGCTCGGCGCATAGATGTGGGCACTCTTCCCCTGGAGCATGCGATCAAGGCGGTCAAGGGGAATGGAAAACGCAAACTTGTCGTTTTCTCCGACCCGAACTGCCCTTTTTGCAAGCGTCTGGAAAAGGAGCTGGTTAACGTAACGGATGTAACGGTCTATACCCTGCTTTATCCGGTGCTGAACGGGTCAATCCCGACCGCGACGGCGATATGGTGCTCCGAGGACAGGCTCAAGGCCTGGGAAGATTTCATGCTCAGGAATATTGCGCCCGCCGGCAAGGATTGTGCCACACCCATAGACGTGATTCTCAAGGCAGGGAAAGAAAACGATATAAGCGGTACGCCTACCCTGATTTTTGCCAACGGCTCGGTAACGCCGGGATTGATTCCCGCGGAAACCATAGAAAAGAAATTAAACGCGACCTCCACGAAATAGATAAATCGATGACAGGCGCTGGGAAGCGCCTGCATCCTCCAGTTCGCAGATTTATCTGGAGCTTCCCAGTACTCGCGCGGCAGGTGGAAAATCCTTGGGCAGATATTCCACCGGCATCAATACCCACATTCTCCCCGTCTGCCTCATCTTGCCCGCGTTCTGCGCTGCGTCAGGGCCAAATCCCCAGAAAAAATCCGCCCTCACATTCCCTTTGATTGCCCCGCCTGTATCCTGCGCCACCATCAACCGTTGAAGTTGCTCATCGGTATTTGGCCAGGTAGTGGAAAGAAAGACCGGAGCGCCCTGGGGGATCACACGCGGGTCCACCGCAAGGCTTCTTCCAGCCGTGAGAGGCACCCCCATGGAGCCGAATGGCCCCGCCACCGTGCCCGGCAGTTCACGGAAAAAGACGAAGCTTGAGTTCTGATGCAAAATATTCGGCAATTTCCGGGGATTCTTCTGCCCCCAGGCCTTGATTCCCTGCATCGAGGCTCTTTCCAGGGGTAATTCGCCCCGATCCACCAGCAGCTTCCCGATGGACCTGTAGGGGTGGCCGTTTTGATCCGCGTACCCCACCCTCACGATCTCGCCATTTTCAAGCTCCACCCGACCGGAACCCTGAATCTGCAGGAAAAACAGATCGACCTCGTCATCCACCCAGAGCAGTTCTTTTCCCTGTAGCGCTGCAGGGTTGCCGGATATTTCGGCCCGACTATAGAAGGGGACCACCTTGCGCCCTTCGAGTCGTCCCCGCAACCGCATGTTTTTGAGCTGGGGATAGACGGAACTCAGATCCACTATCAGCAGTTCTTCAGGGGTTGTGTAAAGCGGATAGCGGTAACGGGCGGAAGGCGTGCGACTCCCCTTGAGCAGAGGCTCGTAATAACCGGTGATAAGACCATTCTCACTCCCATCAGGATTCAATACCTGGTAGGGAACAAAATAGCTTTCAAAAAACTGGCGCACCGTATCGTCATCCTGTCCTCTCATGGAGTCAGCCTGAATGCAGGCTTCCTGCCATAGCGCCTTTTTTTTCAAAACAGTGCAACTCTGGAGGAACGCATCCAGGGCCGGCACAATCTCGTCATCCCTCCAGCCCTCTACTGTGTCCCAATCAGCAGCTCTGAGCACAGGCATGGGCTGGGGTTCGGCCGGTTTCTCCGTGACACGGGGAGTAGGAATGATATTGCAGGCGCCGAGCAACAGTAGCGCGACAACGGTAAGTGTGCGTAATTGGTCTTTCATGAAGTTTTGGGTTAAAGTTTCATATCGGAAATCTCTGAAAGAGCAATCCCGCTCATGGCGGCATCAGAGGCTTCCTCTTAATATACATCATGGTTGATCCTATGTGGATATTACTGCTTGAAGCTGGCGTAGCGCTGTCGCTACTGATTCTCGTCGTCTGGTGGACGACAAGACCTCAAAAGAAGGATGAGGATGAAGACAATAAAGAGTAAGGACCTTGGGATCCCGGCTGACAGTTGAAAGGCGGATGAGAGGATGTCAGAAATATGATAACGAAGAACAAGAACACCTCTGGTCCAGCGCGCTTTGACTTGTCGGTTCGCTTTCCTAGGGAGCGCCTCATTGAAATGATTTTTGAAAGCCTGTTGCCGGAAAACAAGATGCCCGATGCTTCGATGTTTCATCTTCCACACGTCCCGCACATCCAGCTTTCCATCGCGCAATTCCGAACATAAATTCAGTGCGATTCCGCAAGTTATTTGGCAGAATACCTGTCTTGGGAAAATGGTTTAGCACAAGAGGACATAAGGGGAATAACCAATGAAATATCGCAGTTTCGAGGAATTCTGCGCGTACGTGGCGGAGCATAATCCGGGACAGCCCGAATATCTCCAGGCAGTGACGGAAGTCATGGAGAGCCTCTGGCCCTTTATTACGAAAAACCCTCGTTATGCGGAACACGGCATTCTCGACCGTCTCGTGGAGCCGGAGCGAATAATCATTTTTCGTGTGTCCTGGGTGGATGATCGGGGGGAGGTGAAGGTCAATCGAGGCTACCGCATACAGCACAGCTCTTCCATTGGTCCTTATAAGGGCGGCACCCGCTTTCATCCCTCCGTAAACCTTTCCATCCTCAAATTCCTGGCGTTCGAACAAACGTTCAAGAACGCGCTTACGACACTTCCCATGGGTGGGGGCAAGGGTGGCGCGGATTTCAACCCCAGGGACCGCAGTCCGGGGGAGATCATGCGCTTCTGTCAGGCCTATATGACTGAGCTGTTCCGGCATATCGGCTCGGATGTCGATGTCCCGGCAGGCGATATCGGCGTCGGAGCCCGGGAAGTGGGCTTCATGGCAGGCATGATGAAAAAGCTTTCCAATCGTGCTGACTGCGTCTTCACAGGCAAGGGGTTGAGTTTCGGCGGGTCGCTCATTCGTCCGGAAGCTACCGGCTACGGTACCGTCTACTTTGCCGAGGAGATGCTCAAGCAATCCGGACGCTCGCTGGAAGGCATGCGTGTTGCCGTCTCGGGTTCGGGAAACGTGGCGCAATATGCTGTGGAGAAAGCAATGGCACTTGGCGCCAAAGTGATAACGGTTTCTGATTCAGACGGCACCGTAGTCGATGAAGAAGGTTTTACCCCCGAAAAGCTCGCTGAACTGATGGATGTGAAGAATAAACAGTATGGCCGTATCAACGCCTACGCAGAGCGTGTGAAAGCCGATTTTATTCCCGGTAAAAGACCGTGGCATGTTCCTGTAGAGGTCGCGCTCCCTTGCGCCACACAAAACGAGCTGAATGAAGAGGACGCCACCACGCTTATCAAAAACGGCGTGATATGCGTGGCAGAGGGCGCCAACATGCCTTCCACCGCGGAGGCGGTAAAGCACTTCGAGCGCAGCGGGGTTCTTTTTGCGCCCGGCAAAGCCAGCAATGCAGGCGGTGTAGCCACCTCCGGTCTGGAAATGAGCCAGAACGCCATGCGTCTTTCCTGGCAGCGGGAAGAAGTGGATGCCCGATTGCTCCAGATCATGCAGGCTATCCACCGCTCCTGCACGGAGCATGGGCGGCGGGAAGATGGCACCATCAGCTATGTCAACGGGGCGAACGTGGCAGGTTTTGTAAAGGTGGCGGATGCGATGACGGGCCAGGGCGTGATCTAGGGCCTGATCGAGCAATCCCGGTCCCTCCGGTCCCGATTCGCTCCTTCCTGTTTCAAGGAGGGAGAAGAGAAAACGGAATGAACTCGCGCTGCAATGGGTTTTTTTTGTGGAGTCATCGTACCCATACCGTTTTTACATTAACGAACTCCCGGATGCCATGATAGGACAGTTCCCTACCGAATCCGGAGTTTTTGGTTCCTCCGAAGGGAAGGCGTGGATCTGACCTGACCATGCCATTGATAAAGCTGCAACCCGCCTGGATTCGATGCGCCAGTTCCTCGGCGTGTTCGGTATCGCGGCTCCAGATGCTGGAGCCGAGCCCGAAGCGGGTGTCATTGGCAATGCGAATGGCGTCCTCCTCGTCTGCCGCGCGTATCACGGCCGCCACCGGTCCGAATAATTCCTCGTGATAAGCTCTAGTCGCGGCCGTGACGCCATCCAGGATGGATGGGAGATAGAATGCGCCCTCCCCCTCCCGCGGTTCGCACCCGAGAACCACCTGGGCTCCTTGTGCAATCGAATCAGTTACTTGCTGATGCAAGTTTTCCCGCAGATCAAGTCTTGCCATCGGGCCGACCTGCGTCGCCTCGTTCAGGGGATCGCCCATTTTCAATTCTCTTGTTTTCTTTATGAGCAGCGAACCAAACTCATCGGCAATGTCGGCCACAGGAATAATGCGCTTTGCGGCAATGCATGACTGTCCACAGTTCTGAAAGCGCGATCTCACCGCAAAGGTAGCGGCGAGTTCCAGGTCCGCATCCTTCAGGACGATAAACGCATCCGACCCGCCGAGTTCCATCACGCACTTCTTCAAGTGCTGTCCGGCGTGGGAAGCTATTTCCCGGCCGGCACGCTCGGAGCCCGTAAGTGTTACCGCCTGCACGTGATAGCTGGCGATAGCGTCGCCCACGTCCGATGACTCTATCATGAGCGTGCTGAAAAGGTGCGGGGGAAAACCGGCATCCTGGAACAACCGCTCGAGCGCCAAAGCGCACTGCGGAACATTCGATGCATGTTTCAGCACGCAACCATTTCCCGCCATGAGTGTGGGAGCGGCGAAGCGGATCACCTGGAAAAAAGGGAAATTCCAGGGCATCACGCCCAGGACGACTCCAAGAGGCTCATAGGAAACGTAACTTTTGCCGGCACCGGTCTGAACCATCTCGACCTGCATGAAATGCTCGGCGTGCACTGCGTAATAATCACAAACGAGCGCGCACTTTTCCACCTCCGCGCGACCTTCGCGCACAGGCTTGCCCATTTCCGCAGCTATAAGAATGGCATATTCGGCCGCCCGTTCATGCAAGAGGCTGGCGGCTCTGTGCATAAGCTCTGCGCGTTCGGGGAAACCCAGTCGCGCCCATTCAGGCTGTGCACGATATGTTTGCTCCAACGCCTCAGCCAGACGATTGCGATTCCAGCTCATATAGGTTTTCAGTGTCTTATTGGTCGCCGGATTCAAACTGATGTATGGCATGATGTGCTATTCTTAAAACAAAATCCGAATGGGAACAGGGGCTGGCAAAAAGAAATAAAGGAAATAAAGGAAAACAGCCTGTAAGTGAACCTGGAGCAGATACGCTCTTCAATTTTTTCCCTCAATTACTAATGTATAGCAGGTTATGAAGAAACTGTTGATCGGGCTGTTTTTGGCAACAACCTCCACTGCAACGTGTGCAGCCGCAAGAAATCAGGACTTCCTTGCCCTGAGGCACGCATATCAGGCCGGCAACACTGCGCGCGTGAATATGTATGCGCAGCGGCTGCAAGGACATGTGCTTGAGCCTTATGGAGCGTATTACCAACTGCGACCGCAACTCTGGAGTCCGAAGCTGAGTCCGGAGACTGTCAAGGAGTTTGTTGAGAAATATCGCGATAGCCCTCTCAGCGACCGCCTGATGGGGGAATGGCTGAAGGTCCTGGGCTGGACCGAGCGGTGGGATCTTTTCGCAGAAAACTATCCGCGCATGGTCAACAAGGATGTCGAGCTGGTCTGCTACTCTCTTCAACAGCGCTTGGCGGCAGGCGATCGCAGCATCTATAAGGAGGCATTTCCGTTATGGTTCAATGCACGCGAGATGCCGCAGAGCTGTAATCAGATATTCGATGTGTTGATTACTGCCGGGACGCTGACGGACGAGGATATCTGGTCAAGACTGCGTCTTGCTCTCGAATCCGGCAATGTCAGCGCGGCAAAACGCATCAATGAATACCTGTCCAAAAATCAGCGTCTGAACGAACGCAAGCTGAATGCCGCCACAGAAAATCCTCTTCGCTATCTGGAAAGGCATCGGCGTGAGATCAAAACACGCTCCGATCGGGAAATTGCACTTTTCGCCATGGTGCGTTTACTCCGCAGCGGACTTGATCAGGCGCATGCTTATTGGCCGCGGATACGCGACCGCTTCGGCGCGCCGGATCAGGCGTATTTTCTGGTGCAACTTGCGGACCAGGGGGCGCGACGGCTGGATCCGCGCGCATTGCAGTGGTTTGGAGAAGCCGCCAATACGCATAAGTCTGTTCAGCTCACCGACGCCCAGCTTGCCTGGAAAACCCGCGCCGCCTTGCGTGCCGGGGACTGGAATCTCGTGCTGGATACGATCGAGGCCATGTCGGCGGCGGAACAACGAGAGGGGGTCTGGCGTTACTGGAAAGCGCGTGCGTTGGGAGCTAAAGGAAAAATAAAGGAAGCAAATGCCATCCTTGCACCGTTGAGCAGCGAGCATCATTTTTACGGGCAACTGGCCGAAGAGGAGTTGGGCGTTACCATCGGCGCTCCTGCGGAATCCTTCAAGCCGACAGCGAAAGAAATTTCTGCAATGGAGCGGACGCCTGGAATCGCGCGAGCGCTGGCCTTCTACAACTTGAATTTGCGTCCGGAGGCGGCCCAGGAATGGATCTGGGCCGTGCGAAATTTTGATGACCATAAGCTGCTGGCGGCTGCGGAAGTGGCCCGCCGTCACGGGCACTACGACCGCGCCATCAATACCGCCGACAGAACCGTGCAGCGCCACGATTTCCACCTGAGGTTCCTTGCACCGCATAGAGATGCAATGCGCAACATCCTGAAGCAGCAGGAGCTCGACGAAGCATGGGTCTACGGCCTCATTCGCCAGGAGAGCCGTTTCGTCAGCGATGCCAAGTCCAGCGCTGGCGCCATGGGGTTGATGCAATTGATGCCTGCCACGGCAAAATGGGCATCCAAACAGGTGGGACTGAGAAAGTATCGTCCAAGCCTGGTGACGGAGGTAAACACCAATCTGACACTGGGCACCTATTATATGAAACACGTGTTGACCCAGTTCGATAACCAGTCGCTGGCTTCAGCCGCATACAACGCTGGTCCCAGCCGAGTGTGGCAGTGGCGTGATGAGAAGCCGCTGGAGGGCGCGATTTATGCCGAAACGATCCCCTTCAATGAAACACGCGATTATGTCAAAAAGGTGATGAGCAATTCCATGTATTACGCCCGCAACTTCGGGCATCAGGTCAAGGCGCTGAAGCAGCGCCTGGGTATTGTGTCGTCCCGGTTCGGGAGTGAAAAAGTGTCGGAGTGAGGGGTCTGACATGACATTCAAGAATGTCTGCATTTTCGGTGGCAGTGGCTTTGTCGGGAAACATCTCGCAAATCTCCTGACCGACGGGGAAATCTACCTGCGTATTCCCACACGAAACTACGAGCGTGCGAAGGAGTTGCTGGTGATACCCACTACGGATCTGATCGAAGCCGATATCCACGATGATAGAGACCTCGACAGGCTGCTCCTTGGCATCGATGCCGTGATCAACCTGGTAGGTGTGTTGCAGGGTGACTTTCATGCCGCCCATGTCGAACTGCCGCAAAAGCTCATCGCGGCCTGCAAGCGCAACGGCGTCACCCGCATACTGCATATGAGCGCCCTGAAAGCCGGGCCGGGTCAACCGAGTGAGTATTTGCGTTCAAAGGGAGAAGGAGAACAGATCGTAAAGACATCCGGGTTGGATGCTACTGTTTTCAGGCCGTCAGTCATATTCGGTCCTGGCGACGCCTCAATTAATCTGTTTGCCAGGCTGGGGCGCCTGCCGGTCTTGCCGCTGGCCTCACCCCATGCAAAATTCCAGCCGATCTTCGTCGAGAATGTCGTGCAGGCGTTTGCGCTCAGCCTGGATGAACCCCGTACTTTCGGGCAAAGCTACGACCTGTGCGGACCGAAGTGCTACAGCCTTCGCGAACTGGTGGAGTATGCGGCGCATGTGACGGGACACGATCCCGCCATCATCGGCCTTGGGGATGCCCTTTCCCATCTTGAAGCAGCAGCCATGGAGATACTGCCAGGCAAACTGATGAGCGTCGATAATTATTATTCCATGAAGATCGACAGCGTGTGCGACTGCGATAATTCAGAGGCACTGCTGGAAGTCTGGGGAATTCATCCTACGGCACTTGAAGAAGCAGCACCGATATATCTGAAACATCAGTTGCCCGGTGAACGTTACGACTATCTCCGTCATTGGTCGCGGCGTTGAGATAGATTGATACAGATAATTCCGGAATGAAAACCTATCTGGTGGGCGGTTCGGTGCGCGACGAGATACTGGGACTGCCCGTAACGGATCATGATTACGTGGTTGTCGGCGTCTCGCCGGAAGAAATGGTGGGACTTGGCTTTCGCCCGGTAGGAAAAGATTTTCCCGTTTTTCTTCACCCGCAAAGCCAGGAACAATACGCGCTGGCGCGCACGGAGCGCAAGGTTTCGCGCGGCTACAAAGGGTTTGAGGTTTATGCTTCCCCCGAGGTTACACTACAGGAGGATCTGGCGCGCCGTGACCTGACAATAAATGCAATCGCGAAGGATGAGCACGGCAACATCATCGACCCTTTCGGCGGAGTCGCTGATCTGGAAGCCGGCGTGCTCCGGCATATCGGCCCGGCATTCATTGAAGACCCGGTGCGTGTCCTGCGTACTGCTCGCTTTGCTGCACGTTTCGGTTTCCATATCGCATCCGAAACCTTGGCGCTGATGAACGAAATGGTTCATAACGGGGAGGTGGACGCCCTGGTGCAGGAGCGGGTGTGGCAGGAGTTTGCACGCGGTTTGATGGAGCGCCACCCTTCACGCATGTTTTACGCGCTGCGCGAGTGCGGCGCCCTCACCCGTATCATGCCTGAAGTGGATGCCTTATTTGGCGTGCCGCAACCACCGCAGTATCACCCTGAAATCGATACCGGGGTACACGTGATGATGGTGATCGACTACGCCGCTTCGAGGAACTATTCCCTGGCGGTCCGGTTTGCCGCACTCACCCACGATCTCGGTAAAGGCACGACTCCCCCGGAGGAATGGCCACGCCATATCGGACACGAGGCGCGCAGCGTCAAACTGGTGCAGGGCCTATGCGAACGTATCAACCCCCCTAACGAAATGCGCAACCTGGCATTGCTGGTGGCCCGCTATCACGGGGACGTACACCGCGCCGCCGAACTGCGCCCTGCCACCATCGCCAACCTGCTTCAGGGGGTGGATGCCTATCGCAAAGCCGAGCGCTTCGAAGAATTCCTGCAAGCCTGCTCGTGCGATTTCCATGGGCGGCCGGGCTACGCGGAGAGACCTTATCCCCAGGCGGATCGATTACGCGAAGCGTTTCACGCGGCCAGAAGCGTGGATGCGGGGACGATTGCCAAAGAACTGGCAAGAAGTGTTTCCGATCCCAGCCGCCTGCCTGTCGCCATTAACACCAGGGTAAGCGAAACCCGTATCGCTGAAATCAGAAACCGTCTTGAAAGCCTGACCTGAAGATCGCTTTTTCCTTCGATAGGCCTGAGCGCACTAAAAATTGCGCCAGGAAAAGCGGGGCATAGGCTTTTCTTATAGCTGAGTTAGCGCTCACATCTGGCAGTGTCCGGAGATACCGCGCTTTTCGAGGTAGCGTTGATGATATTCCTCGGCGGGATAAAAATCTGAGGCAGGTGTAATTTCAGTCACGACTGGGGCGCACCAGCGGTCGCTTTGCTCCAGTTTTTCCTTCGATGCTCGCGCCGCGCTCTCCTGTTCAGGGGTGTAGAAGAATATGGCGGAGCGATACTGTCTACCCACATCCGGTCCCTGCCGGTTGAGCGTAGTGGGATTATGGCAGTTCCAGAAGACGTCGAGCAACTCATCATAGCTGACCTGGGACGGATCGTATTCCACCTGCACTACCTCGGCATGGCCAGTCTTGTCAGTGCACACGTCGCGATAGGACGGATTTTTCAGATGCCCGCCGGAGTAGCCGCTAGTAACCTCCTTTACGCCTTCGACGGCACGAAAAGCAGCCTCCACACCCCAAAAGCAGCCTGCTCCAAAAATCGCTTTTTCTGTCATTGCTGTACCCTTATGTCATGTAAACCATGATCGGCGGACTGGCTATATCGGTTAATCGGTTAAATGGTGTTTTCTCCGTACAAATCAATCGGGAACCTGATAATTTTCTTTGTGGCCTTTGTGATTTAGGCGAGGTTTACGCGGTGTCTTGGCAAACAACCGGTCATACAGGAAATTGGGAAGCAACCGCAAGACTCGCGCGACAATTGCCATCTGCCACGGTATTACGGCAAACGATTTCTTGCTCTCAATAATGCGGGCGATCTTGCGGGCGGTGTCGTCCGCCGTCAGGATGAAGGGCATGGGGAAGGGATTATCGGCTGTCATGGGCGTTATGACATAGCCGGGGCAAATGGTTATGACGGATAGGCCGCTTCCATGCAATTCGACGCGGAGGCTTTCCAGGTAGCTGATTGCAGCCGCCTTGGAAGCCGAGTAGGCACCGCTGCCGGGTAGGCCACGATACCCGGCAACACTTGCAATTCCAACCAGACTACCCTGCCCGACGGTTCGCATGAGCGAAATAAAGGGCTGAAAGAGGTTCACCATGCCGACAACATTCGTGGCGAGAATATCCTCAAAAACCTCCTTGTCTTGGGCGCATTCGGTGAGTGTGCCGTGGCTGATGCCCGCGTTGGCGATGACGATATCTGGGCAACCATGGCGGACGATAAAATCTTCTGCCGCAGTCCGCAGGGCAGAAGCATCACGCACATCGGCGACGTAGATGGATACTTCCGCCATCTCCGCCGCAAGGTTCTCCAGCAAATCCGCCCGCCGCGCAATCAGGCCGACCGTTGCGCCGCTGTCGGCGTAATGGCGCGCCAATGCCCTCCCGAGGCCTGCGGAGGCGCCACTGATAATGACTTTTAGTGTCAACGGAAGAGGCTATTTCCGAGTCCGTTCCTTGCGCACTTTCTGTATCAGCTCTTCCATGGTTCGAATGGTATCGTCCGGCGTACTGCCCATTCTGCCACTCGTGAGATATCTGCCATCCACCGCTATCGCAGGCACGCCGGTAAGGCCATAATCCTTCGAGAAATGCACCGATCTGGATAACTGGTTCTGTACCGAGAACGAATTATAGACATCTATAAATTTCTGACGGTCTATTCCCTGTTTTGCAATCCAGTCGAACAGCACGTCCTCCTTGCCCAGGTCTATCCCGTTTCTGTGAATGGCATCATAGACCTTGTCATGCAGCCGATCTTTTTCTCCCAGTGCTTCCAGCGCATAAAATGTTTTTGCGGCCGGCTCCCAGGTTGGACGAAAAACCGCCGGAACATAGCGGAAGCTGACATCTGCGGGCTTGTTCTTGAGCCAAGCCTTGAGGCGTGGATGCAACTCGTAGCAGTGGGGACAGCCGTACCAGAAAAATTCCATGACTTCTATATTCTTTCCCCCTTCCGTTGGAAAAGGACGGGGCAGGACCTTGTAATCCTTTCCTTCGACGATATCCGCGCGAGCAGTGGAAATCGACGGAAAGTTCATACCGGCCAGCAACAGGAATGCGGTAAGCAGCCGCAGTAAATTCATATTTTTCTCCTTCAGTTGAACGTCCCGAGATTGGTGGATCGTTTATCGGTCCCTGTCTTGCTGCCCCTACGCTCCTTCATGCACCCTGATGGGGCTTGTCTGGACGCCGTTCTGCTGGAGCGACGCACGAATCCGGTTCATGTCATCCACATTGGAAAAAGGTCCTACACGTACGCGGTGCCACAGTCCCTTTTGCGGGACCTCGGCAGTCTGGACAGCCGCTTCCACTCCCAGCATCGCCAGCTTCGCTTTCATATTATCGGCATCATCCGGATTCTGGAATGCCCCCGCTTGAAGAAAGTACTTATCCTGGGAGGTCGGCTGCTTGGCAACCTGTTTCAGCTGCTGCTCCGTTACAGGTTCCTCCGTAGAGGGAAGAATATTATAAAATTCAAAGCGCGGCTTGCTGTCGGGCGCTTTCGCGGTTTTGTCTTCAATGCCAGCCGCTTCCTCTTCTTTCTCAGACTTCTCCACAGCATCCCCGTTCGCGGCACCGTTCGCCTGCTTGTCCTGGGAGATAAAGGGACTGGGCGCTTGGCTCATGTACATCCAGGTGCCCATGGCGGTGAGAAGGCCCAGGACATAGCCGATAAACATTCCGAAAAAGAGGGTGCCTGTTTTCTTTCCAGAGTAAAGAGGCGTTTTATAATCTCGATTCAAGTAAGGATGCGTCATCACATTTTAGCTGGCGCGCTCACGCCCAATAGTTTAAGACCGTTATTCAATACCTGTCTGACCGCCGCCACAAGCGCCAATCTCGCAAGGCGGACCGCCATCTCCGGCACCAGGAAACGAGTAGAATTATAGTAACTGTGGAACTCGCCTGCCAGTTCCTTCAAGTAAAAGGCAATGAGGTGGGGAGAGAATTCCCTCGCCGCGGCTTCGACCGTTTCGGGATAGTCGATCAGCTTCTGCAACAAGGAGAGCTCTGCAGGACCGGTTAATGCAGAGGTGTCGGCTGCAACCAGCATGCCTGGATCTTCACCCCACTGTTCCAGCACGCTGCACACCCTTGCATGCGCGTATTGCACGTAATACACCGGGTTATCGGTGCTTTGCGACTTTGCCAGGTCCAGGTCGAAATCGAGATGCTGATCGCTCTTGCGTAATACGTAAAAAAAGCGCGCCGCATCGGTTCCCACTTCCTGACGCAACTCCCGCAAGGTGACAAATTCTCCCGCCCGGGTGGACATCGGCACCTTCTTGCCATCACGGTAGAGTACGGCAAACTGCACCAAGGCAATTTCAAGTTTCCCGGGATCGAGCGCCAATGCCTGAATGGCGCCTTTCACCCGTGAAATGTAGCCGTGATGGTCCGCACCCCAGATATCGATCACACGGTCGAATCCGCGTGAGAATTTGTTGAGGTGATAGGCAATATCGGAGGCAAAATAGGTGAACTGGCCGTTTTCGCGTTGCACCACCCTGTCCTTTTCGTCACCGAAATGGGTGGAGCGGAACCATTTGGCGCCATCCTGCTGATACAGGTAATTGCCTTCTTCGAGCAGATGAACAGCCTGCGCCACATTCCCGCTGTCGAATAAGGATTGCTCGGAAAACCAGATATCGAAGGTGACGCCGAATTCCATCAGATCGTTGCGGCAATCTCCCAATTGCTCGTTCAGAACGAAGTTATGGATGTAGGCATAATCCTGCCCCAGCAGCTTTTTCGCGTTGGCAATCAATCCATCAAGGGCAGCCTCTGTGCCCGCTTCCGAGTCGGCAGCGCTATCAAACAGCAGTTCCGGCTCATGCACATAACGCCCGGCATGGGCTTTATGAATCAGCCTTGCCATGTCGCGCACATACTCCCCCTGATAGGCATTGGGCGGAAAGGCTGATGCGACACCGTTCAGTTCCAGATAGCGCAGCCAGGTGGAAAGCGCGAGAATGTCCATCTGGCGGCCGGCATCGTTGATGTAATACTCGCGTGTGACCGAATAGCCTGCGGCCGCGAGCACATTGGCAAGGCTTGCGCCAAATGCCGCACCCCTGCCGTGTCCTACATGCAATGGACCCGTGGGATTGGCTGAAACGAATTCGACCTGGATTTTTTCCCCTGCGCCCATGTTGCTGTGCCCAAACTTCTCGCCGCTCTCCAGCACATATCGCGAAAACTGCTGCTTGGCCGAGGTCGCGAGAAACAGATTGATAAAACCCGCGCCTGCAATTTCCACTTTTTCCAGATAAGGGGAGGCGGCGAGTGCGGTGGCAAGAGATTGCGCAATGTCGCGCGGCTTTTGACGCAATGGCTTGGCCAGTTGCATCGCCAGGTTACAGGAATAATCGCCGTGGCTCGACTGCCGCGGACGGTCAAATTCTATATCGAGATTCAGGTCCGCCCATCCCCTGTCATTCAGGGTATTGCGCAGGATATCGGTAAAGTGGGATTTGAAGTTAGGCTGAACAGGGGGAATCACGACATTCTCGGCTGTTACACAGCCGCTATTATAACGGTCTCCGGCCAAGTTACGCGCATCAGTTTACGGTGGGGGATGGATAAATCGCAGTCTTGCTAAAAGATAATCGTCCAACCCGGCTGATTTGCCTGCTGCCTGGTGTAGGATACACCATGCACCTTCAGGCCGTTCTGGTTCAACAGGGTGATGATGCCCCCCTTGTTGGACAGCGCGACCGGCGGCTGAATATCGATCCGAAGCGGCGCGCCCGGCTCGATAGTCCCTCTTAACGGCATTTTCGCTTTCTGCTTGTCAGCCAGTTGCCAGCCCGCCAGGGAAATAGCGCGATCACTTGCGTTCAATATATTGACCCACTCCTTTTCGGGAGATTCGATCGAATTAACCATTGCCGAAATAATGCGCACCAGTCCGTCCGGCAGTGCTTCGGTCGGTTGCGGCACGATCGGATCCGGATTCCTCGGTTCTCCCTCTTCACCTTCGGCCAACGTATGGCCGGTCCGGTCATCGGTATGCCAGCTTTGCGACTGAAATTTCAAGAAAACAGTCGTCCACTGCCGCTGGAGAGGAAAATGGAATAGCGCCCCGCCATCCTGCCACACGCCATCATCCTTGATAAAGCTTCCGACATTTCCCTGGTTCATGTGAATATCGTGTATGCCGTTACCGGGCAGAAAACCAAAATACTTATCCGCCTTGTTGCTCTCCGGTCCCCACCTTTCACCGAAGGCGTAAACCAGGGCCTCTTCATCCGCCATCGCGCGCTGCACGATCTGATCGAGCTTCTCGTTCAGGTCATTATCGGGGCCGGGAAGATCGGGTGGAAGCGGCGTCATCATCCCGGGTTGCAGGAGGTTGCCGCGGATCAGATCAAGTGCACCCGAGCCGGAGTTGGGTGCAAGCCGGCTAAAGCCGCTGGGAAGCGCCTCTATCGTCGAGGTGAGCGGATGGACAAAATAAGGCTTGATGTAATACATCAACTCGGATGGAGCCAACTGCGATCGCACGTTAATTGCAATGCGGTAGTGGGTTCCAGTCTCATCGACAAGATGAATCTGATAGTGGGGGATGATCCCGAACCTAAACGACGGCCTATTGCCCTGCCTTTCAGAACACCATAATTATTGAGCGGCATATTCTTCTCCAGGGTTTATTCAGTGATCTAGTTATTCAGCATAGCTGCAAACCCGGCCGTCTGCTCTTCGAATACCATGCTTCGATCGAACCTCTTTATCGCCTATTGCTCTATTGTCTATGCGGTTGACCTCTTCATAAATCCATACTCTTCGGACAACATCTACCATCTCAACCGCAGGTAGCCTTCTGTTTGATTGAAATTGAAGCGCAGTCGATTCATGCCGCGTCGGATTGCGGCCTGCCTGGGCAATGGCTTGAACGGTCCTGCAGCTGAACGGGACTGCTCGATTCGAAGTTGTGTTTCACGTGGCGAGAAAATGCGTAATTCGAACTGCCCGGTGCGAATTTCCCGCAACTCCGGCGCAAATGGCTGCGCGAGCGGCTCTCCTATGAACACGCCCTCTCCCGGCCATGCCACGCTCTTCCAGTAAGCCTCGATGGCGCTGGCGCCAAGCGCATAGTGAAACATGGCAATAGCGGGAAAAGGAAATTTCTGCATATGGCTGCAGGGTTCCACCACCGTCCCATAACTTGCCGTGGCTCCGGCCTCAAGCCATTGCACGCTGCTCATCTGGCTTGAGCCTGTAAGCTGCCCTCCCGCCGAGGTCAGATGGTCCGCCAATGCGCCCGGCAAAAAATCCAGCGTATCGAGCTGCGGTACCCGAACCAGTCCCGTGAAGTAAAATAGAACGTCGTGCCGATCGGCAATCGCATCCGTTTCAAGAATCTCGATGGGAAAAACGCCGTTCAGTTGCTGTGCTGTCATTTCGAAATAATTCGCGCGCACGCTTCGCGCCTTGTCAGAAGTAATGACAAGATAGGCATGTCCTGCGGGGAAAGTGTGATCGGCTGCCACCCCGCGATCGATCAGCGATTTGACCTGTTCGAAATCGAGCCCCGCCAACATCATCGCCGGCCTCAACTGGTGGTCACTGACAGGATGATGACTCGGCGAATTGAAATAGGGACTGGCGGCAGTTGCGCTGCAATTAAAGGAACAATACTTCTCGTCGAATCCGAAAGCCAGCGCAGAAGTCAGCGACATGCAATCCACCCGGTAGGGAAGGGTCCAGGCCACTGCGTAGGCCTGGACGTGCGCAGGCACCTTCTGGTCTATCTCGGCTTTCAGTTCCTGAAACTCCTCCCGTGACAGTACGGTTCGACCGGGAGGAAACTGTAAATGAATCATATTGGCCGCTGGAATGCCGCGCGCCTCGCGGTAGTACTGTCCAATCTGCACTGAAAGAGGGTCGCTGTCATTGATGATGACGGCGACGTCGTCAGAGGTAAGGCTGGTTTGCGGCAACTGGATGTGCGTTTCGGCCTTGCCTGCCGACGGGAGCAATAACAGCATGACAAGTGGAGTGGCGACAAGGAGCGCAATCCGCATTGCCAGAAGAAAGCTGGATTTGCTACCGGTACGCTGCATCTCTCTGGGTCAGGCACATTATCCGCTGCACCCGGCTGGTGGAAAAGCATCCAGGAAACCAATGCCCGAAAAGGGGATCAGAGAGGGATTGTTATTCCTTATTGCATCAATACGTTTCATCCGCATGCATCATAATGATTCCAGAAGAACAGGTCTACCTTCCATGCTGTCACTCCATGATCTTCTTCACCGGCAGGTTCCTCGAGTTCCAGTAACGAAGCTGCTGGTGGCGACCAACCTGCTGATCTTTGTAGCCATGCTTGCCAGCGGAGCAGGCTTGTGGCACTCATCCAACAGCGTACAACTCGCCTGGGGCGCCAATTTCGGTCCCGCTACCCAGGATGGGGAGTGGTGGCGCCTCGGGACCGCCATGTTCCTTCATTTTGGCCTGGTCCATCTCACATTGAACCTCTGGGCGCTCTGGGATGCAGGCCAGCTGGTTGAACGCATGTACGGGCACGCGCGCTTTACCGCCCTCTACTTTGCCAGCGGTCTTGCCGGCAATCTGCTCTCGCTGGTTGCACATAAAGGCTTGGCCATCTCCGGTGGCGCTTCAGGCGCCATTTTCGGCCTATATGGCGCCCTGCTGGTATTTCTCTGGCGCGAGCGCGGCAGGCTGCATCCCCACGAGTTCCGATGGTTTTTCTGGGGCGCCACGGCCTTTGCAATTGTCAGCCTTGGACTCGGCCTCGCAATTACCGGTATCGATAACGCTGCTCATATCGGCGGCTTCGTAACCGGTCTGCTCGGTGGAATAATATTTGCGGACCCCGCCAGGATGAGCGGAAAGTCTTCTCACGTGTTCAGCAGTCGCCTTTCCGCTATAAGCATTCTTGCACTGGCCGTCTTCACGCTGATCGTTCGGATTCCACCCCCCGCCTATAAGTGGAGCGAGGAAGTATTGGCGCGCAAGGAAATCGGCAATTTTCTGCGCGATGACAGGGCGATCACCCAGGCCTGGCAGCATATACTCGATGAGGCCAGGAGAGGAGGAGTCTCCTTTGACGAACTAGCGGGACAAATCGATACCGCGGTGGGTAATCCCTATGAAGAAAGCTTCGAGCAGCTTTCGGAACTTCCACCTGATCCCGCATTGCCTTCTGCCGCTACAGTAGAAATGCTGCGAGACTACGCCGAACGCCGCAGGGATGCGTCCCGCGCCCTTGCGGAAGGTCTGCGCACCCACAATCCCGCGCAAATCCGCCACGCGCTGGAAATGGCGAGACAACCCCCTCAACTGCCCAGGCTCTCCTCGCCAACTCCGTCCACCCTGCCCCACTGACGCTGCCGATCCCGCGTTTCGCGAAAATAACAAGTCCGGCCAAACCTGGAGGGGAAAATTTCGAGACAGTATAAGACTTATTCAATCTCTGTTCGTCTGGCAGATCCTTTCTTGACATGCATGGCTTATAAGCTAAGGTTAATAGGATAAACAAATTCAAGGTCAGCAATTATCCATTCGAGCTCGTAAAGTAAAAAGAAACACCCCAAGTGCCGGGAATAACTTAACTTTGGTGTAACCCGAAGCAGATAACGTTTGGAAGTTCCGGCTTCTCAAGCAAGCTCGTTTACTTAATGCAGGATTGACTGTTTCCTGTAGTGATTGAAATGAATCAGGAGGATATATATGGCCCAGCCGCTGACTTCTGAATCGACCTCGTTCACCCTGGACAATATGGGGAGGTACCTTTGCAATACCTTGCAGGAAGCATTTGATAGCACCACCCAAACCATTGCCGGTCGACAACGCGCGTTCGACGTGATCGTTGTCGGGGGGGGAACCTTCGGAGCTGCCATCGCGGAACATCTCTTCGTAACCGACGCTGGAGGAGACGGTACACGTAGCTGCCGAATCCTCGTGCTGGAGGCTGGACCTTTCGTGCTGCCCGAGCACATGCAGAACATGCCGTTTATGGGAGGCGCTCCGGATCTGCGTGTGCCGTGGGTAAATCACCCGGCACTCAACTACAGCGGACTGATCTTCGCCATTGGAGGGCGTTCACTGACCTGGGGCGGCTGGTCGCCTGAGTTGCTCGACTTAGAGTGGGCCACCTGGCCACAAACAACACGCGATGACCTGCGCACGAGATATTTCGAGCAGTCAAGTGATCAGATCGGGGTCACGGCGACGAACGACTTCATTTTCGGCCCGCTTCACAGTGCGTTACGCAAGCAACTTCATACTGGCCTTAAAACGCCAGGTAACGAAACAGGTTTTTCCTTCGCCGATCTGCCCGATCACCCCAGTGTGCGTTATCACGATTCCACGCTTGGCCCGATCAACGTCGCACTATTGCGCAAATGGTTGAATCTCCCTGCCGGGAACAGGACATCAAAAGCAGAATTGCTTGAACTGCTCAAACTTGAAGCGCCCCTTGCAGTTCAATCCAGGACTGAATCAGGATTATTTCCAACGAACAAATTCAGCGCTGTGCCCGGTCTCATTCGCGCCGCGCGGCTCGCAAACCGCGAGGCTGATGGTACAGGGCCTATAGCGGACGCGCGAAAGAGGCTCATGATCGTTCCGGACTGTCATGTACAGGAACTCATCACTGAGACCCAAGCGGACAATTGGGTGCGTATCACGGGAGTGCGCGTCTGGCAAAACGGGATGTCCGTGGATATTCCACTTGCACCGCCGCGAGATAGCGGGCAAAGCGCAGTCGTCATTGCGCTCGGTACGGTCGAAACGACACGTGTAGCACTCACCACATTCCAGCAATCGCTCGCAGGTCGTGCCGCACAGCGCATGGGCTCAAATCTCATCGCTCATTTGCGCTCGAACCTGACCATTCGTGTGCCAAGGAAGGCAATTGAAGCAAATCTCCCTCCCGAACCGTTCAATAGCCTCCAATGTTCCGCCCTATTCGTGAAAGGCAAGGCAGCCAGCGGAAGTACATTCCACTTTCAGATCACAGCTTCAGGTTTAAACGAACTGGGTACCGACGCCGAGGCAGAACTCTTCAAGAAAATTCCAACTCTTGAACATCTGGAGGGCATGCTTCGCGCCAACGATAAAACCGTCGTGATCACGATTCGCGGCATCGGCGAGATGAAACCGCGTAACCCGGACAGCTTCGTGGATCTGTCTATGCTCGAGACCGAATTCGGGCGGCCAAAGGCGGTTGTTCATCTTGGAAACGCAAAAGCAGTACCAGAAGCCTTTCCGGGCAGTAACGAAACAAACATCGACCGGGCCACATGGGATGAAATGGATTCCGTGTCTGACAAGATCGCGCTGATCTTCGCAGGAAATGAGCCATTCGAGATTCTCCCCACCCAATCGAGCGCCATTCCGGTGCCGGTGGGAAGCAGAGCACAACGACTCGCCTTACTGGGCGCATTCAGGAACCGCCGCGACGACTTGGGTACGACGCACCACGACACCGGCACGATGCGTATGGGCGACAATATCGCCGATTCCGTTACCAACGACTTCGGCCGCATCCACGATACCACCAACTGCTATATCGCCAGCCCCGCGCTCTTTCCAACGATGGGTTCCCCAAACCCGATGCTCACTGGCATCGCCCTGTGCCGCCGTACCGCCGACCTGCTCAGCAGCAGTGTGCTGCCCAGTTCGGAGCCGGTCATCAGTCCCCAGCCCGAAGCGGGTTTTCGCTCATTATTCGACGGTACGGATAAGACCTTCAAGGACTGGTACCTTGCCGGCCCGGAGGGTGGAGGCATGCTTCATTTGAACGGGGAGATGGTAAGTTACGGGGGTGGCGGACTGAGACTTTTTTATTACGCCAAGGAAGCCTTTAGCGATTTTACGTTGCGTCTCCAGTTCCGTATCTTCGACACCGCGAACCATAACAGCGGCGTCTTCGTTCGCTTCCCGCGTCCGACACTTGAACTTGCCGATACGCTCAAAACCCGTATTCCGAATGAGCCGTTCTTCGATGCAGGCAACGCGGCATGGAGGCCGGTCGTAGCGGGCTTTGAGGTTCAGATCGATGACAACGCGCGGGGCGACTCGGGCAAGGATTTCTATGGAATCAGGCCTGAGCCGGATGGCCTGTTCAAAAACCGGACGGGTGCCATATACAAGATTCAAGCCGGCGATCGCGTCTGGCACCTGAACTTCAACGAGCCTGCCGTGCAGAATTACACCCCTGGGCCCGCGCTTGTTCCTGGTATCTGGTTCGAATACGAGATCGAGGTACAGGGCAATAACTACAGGGTTTTTCTAACCAATATCCAGACCGGCGTACGGCAGCAGACCACCTCATTTGACAATACCGATGGAGAGCGCGGCCGAGTCCCCGGTTTCATCGGGATACAGGTGTATCCTGGCAGCACCTTGGCGTGGCGGCATGTACGCATCAAAACGCCCTGAAAGCACCGTAAAAGGCACGTCGCGAATAACCCCTGGTCAAACAATGCCGTATTTCCTGTCGTGGATCAACGATAGAGAATCAAGCCAGTGGAAGCAGCACAATCTGTCACAACCGGCAAAATCCAATCTACGCATCACTTTGTTTGCCCGTGCGGGTTTTAGTCACCTTGAAATGATCCGGCAACCATTTCATGCCGGATAGTACCTGCTCTGCTTGCCGCACAAGGTTGCCTTTCTTGAGCCCATTCATGCGCCGTGCATGTTCGGGTGAAACCGCTTGCGCCACAATCGTAAGGAGCCGGTCTTTGCTGACGTGGGACAGATAGCTCTCCCCCGTCGCTTCCCACCAGTCAGCCATATCCAGATTCAAGGCGCTCATGAGTGCAGTGACTTCCTGCGGCGGTGTGCTTTCCCGCTCCGACACCGTATTGACCGAAACCGCCGTGCAGAAAGCCAGCAGATCCAGAAGGTCTTGCTGCGACTGCTCCAGTAGCCACCCAAACAGAGTCTTGCCGCTCCGCCCTGCCGCATCGATACGCTTCTGCCATTGCCGGCGCTTTTTTGCAAGTGCGGTCGCTGCCTTGCTCTGTTCGATACCCTCCGCGTCCGGCTTGAGGCGGGTTTCATCGATGCTGATCTGCAGGATAGGATTTGACGCGGAATCATTTGGGAAGATCTGTACCGCTATCCGGTGCACGAGGGCGGCGAGCGCCACTTCCGGCCGATCCGTCATGGCCGCCTGCACGGCGGCCGTGCGATGCACGGTCAGCATGCGGGTCAGTTTTTCCGAATGGACCGGCTTCTCGCCGACTCCTTCGATCCCTGCCGCTTCCCGCTCCCTTGACTCTCCTGGTTCCTCTGGTTCCTTTGATTCCCTTGATTTCCTTGATTCCTTCGGCTGCTTCTTCATATCCTCCTTGCGGATGAGGCCCCGCTCGATGCGGAGCTTGCCTTCGTGGTCGACGGTGGCAATAGCCCCTGCAATTGCAAGATCGTCCGGATAAATTTCTTCCAGCGATTCGGTAAGCTTCGTCAGTTCGTCCCGAATGCGCTCCGCTTTTTTCTTTTTCTCTGTCGCTTCGTAGAGTTCCCCTGTCTTGCCCCGCTCCTCATCGCAGGCATCGTATCCAGCCTCGATGGCTTCCAGCTCCGCTTCCAGCGCATCCATCCTGGCCTGCTCCTCCGCAGTCGGCTCACGCCTGACTATACGCATCTGCGAGAATTCGGCCCTGTCGGAATAGTCGAAAGTGGTGCGAACCTGCACCCACGCATATCCTTTCTCCTTCAGCGACTCGACCGCCTGATTGAGTTTTTCCAGGGCAAGCGATTCGAGCAATTCGGCATCCTGCATATAACCGTCGCCCTCCTCCCCGAAAAGATCACGACGTATCACGCCTCCTGCGGCCTCGTATTCCTCTACTCCAACGAACCGGGCAAGCGGGTTCGTCCTTATGTTGATCTCAGTTTCGGTGATGAGCCGCCGGAAGGTTGCGCCGTTGCGCTGGTACTCCGGCGTGTTGTGCCAGAGCCGCTCCTGCAATTCGTGGTCATCGGTGAGCGCCAACGCCGTTATCTGCTCGAAGCTCATCTTGTCTTCCGCATACAGCGCGAAAATCCTGGGGGAGACCTTGGTCAGTTTCAGGTAACGCCTGACGGTCAGCGGAGAGACGCCAAAGCGTGGGGCAATCTCATCCAGCGCAAATCCTGCATCTATCAGGGCGCGGTAGGCCATGACGAGATCGGCAGGATGCATATGCTCCCGGCCACTGTTCTCGGACAGGCTTATTTCCAGCGCCTCTTTGTGCTCGACCACGCGGCAATCCACCTCATGGTCTTTCGACAGCCGCCCATCGGCTACCAGCAGGTTCAAGGCGTTCAGCCTGCGCCCGCCGGCAATCACTTCATACTTGCCGCTTTTCCTGCCCTTTTTCTGCTGCACGGTAACGACCAGGTTATGGATCAATCCCTGTGAAGCGATCAGGGCGGCCAATTCTTCGATGCCGGTCCCCTGCTTCTTGCGAACGTTCAGGGGCGAGATGACGAGTTTTTTTATCGGAATGCGGATAAGGGTGGTTTCGATGGTTTCCATCATGGTTCTCCTAGAATGCTTAAATAAAACGGAAAAGAAAAGCCGGTGGTATCAGTGTTATCAAGCATCGGCACTGGCATTAATATTCGTCAGGCAAAAGGAATGCCATGCGCTTCCGTGATAATCCAGCGCGTATTATCTCCGAATCCTTCCCGGTTCCCGAAATGGTTTATCTTATCCATCTGCCAGGCGGAGAGGATGGGAGTGCTGCCTTATGGCGTCTTTTTTGGCTTCCGGCCCCCTCCGGCATGGGACAATTCGTTATCCATTCAAAAATACTGACCACCGCCGACCGGTTTCGCTTTCGCAGGGCATGTGCCAGTTAACGGAACGGGCGAGACAAGACAATCGGTTTCCTGGAAGGAGTTGATCTGCCAAGAATTTTGTAACCAAACGCTTACTGTCTCCATGTTAATTTTGACGTGGAGGCGGATATGAAGAAGCGATTCGTGAAGAACAGATTATTGGGATATTGAGGAAAGATGAAGCGAATGGGGAAAACCGAACATACCCTATTTCGATATAGAGTTCATTCTAAGCTCGCTGGCTGTTACGTATTGCATTGCAGCACTTGGCTGCGCAGTAAAGTCAGGAGCACTACGCGGCACGGCGGCAACGAATCTATCGACGTAGTTCATGATCGATCTCCTTCATCGTTTGAATTGCGCCGTTTGGTCAAACCTCGCTTTTACTACTGTCTACCTCTATCTGTTAAGCAAGCTTAAGGACAAGCTGAAGTGGTAAAACTACACTGCTAAAAACGTGGATCAAGATTCTTGCTTTGAGGCTGCTGCGATAATCCGGTATACGGAGGCTTCCCCAATGTCTAGTTGAATCGCCCCGGGTTCCGTGGAGGCTGATTGGTTTAAGTTAGATCTCGACGGTGACCTTTTCGGTTAGTTGCCGATAATAATTTTCTTCGGCTTCCGCTGGTGGGATATACCCTATGGGTGACAACAAGCGGTGATGGTTAAACCACGAAACCCATTCCAGCGTAGCCAGTTCGACCGATGCCCGGGTTTTCCAAGGGCCGCGACGGTGAATTACTTCGGCCTTGTACAACCTGATGTCCCCCCAATTCTGCTGGGATTCAAAACTAGAGTCTGGCCGCTTCTGACAGTCTGACCTGGTTGAATTTAACGTATTCGCTTGGGGTCGTCTGTGATCATTATAGTCGCGTCGCCA
>NZ_JCAHZJ010000079.1:0-6400 GCF_059489795.1 Nitrosospira sp. CT | reverse complement strand
TCGCTACCGCCAGCATCGTGATCAGACCAAACTTGTACCACTTCGAGTCATACCACAGCGACATGTCGTAGTCCCGGCCACTCGTCTTGGCCTGGCTCGACGTTCCCATCGTTGTTGCCATGTCGTTTCCTCCTATTACAAATACATGTTGGAGATAACATTACACCATTCTGTTGACGTGGAGTGAAAACTGGAACCAGAAACCCCACCGCCAGCGAAATATAGACTTTTTCACTTTACTATTGGTTCCCGGTGATAGGCCATTATTCATGCTTCTGTTGCCTGACACTGATTGTGGAACTTCGAGAGACACCTTAAATTGCCCGCCGAAGCGGAGCGGCTTATTTATAATTACCGTGGTCCTGTTCCTTGCCCGTCCAATCCATAGTCAAAATCATGAAGCTATCCGAAAAGTTCTGTGCGTTCCTTTTTTTCTTTTTATTTACTTCCATAACCCATGCAACCGGAATCGATAGCCTCAAGAGCTTCATGCGGAATGCACGCACTGTCCGCGCAGATTTCTCGCAAACCGTTCTCGATAAAAGCCGCAATATAGTGCAGACAGCAAACGGCGCAATGCAATTCGAGCGCCCCGGAAAATTCCGCTGGATATACGAGAAGCCTTACGAACAATTGATTGTCGGGGACGGCGAGCGCGTCTGGTTTTACGATCGCGATCTTGATCAGGTAACCGTGCGAAAGCTCGATACCGCCATCGGCAGCAGCCCTGCCGCGCTGCTTGCCGGAAGTAATGATATCGAAAAGAATTTCCATCTTCTGGAAATCGGCCTGCAGGGTAGCATCGAGTGGGTGGAGGCTACGCCCAAAACCCGGGAAAGCACATTTGAGCGGATGCTTCTCGGATTTACCCTGGAGGGGATACTGAGAGCCATGGAATTGCACGATAATTTCGGCCAGGCTACCATATTCGAATTCTCGGATGTGGAACAAAACCGCAAGCTTCCCCCGGAATTGTTCAAATTCAGTCCACCGCCGGGCGTGGACGTGATCAGTGAGTGATCTGTTCGAGCAGCCTCAGCCTGCTGTACCGCTGGCGGAACGGTTGCGTCCGCATGAATTGAAAGACGTGGTAGGTCAGCCTCATTTGCTGGGTCCCGGCAAACCGCTGCGTCTTGCGTTCGAATCCGGCAAGCCTCATTCAATGATATTGTGGGGCCCACCCGGCTCAGGCAAGACCACGCTGGCTCGTCTCATGGCCTCGGCGTTCGATGCCGAATTCATTGCGCTGTCCGCCGTGTTATCGGGGGTCAAGGATATTCGTGACGCAGTCGAACGGGCACGCGCAGTTTTGCACCAGTCCGGCCGCCATACCATCCTGTTCGTAGATGAGGTTCATCGCTTCAACAAGTCGCAGCAGGATGCATTTCTGCCCTTCGTCGAACAAGGATTGGTGACATTTATCGGCGCCACGACCGAGAACCCTTCGTTCGAGGTGAACGGCGCGCTGTTATCGCGTGCCCAGGTGTATGTGCTCACTGCCTTGTCCACGACCGAACTGGCCACCCTGTTTGATCGAGCAAAGAAGCTGGCGTTGGCTGAGCTGGGTTTCACCGCTGATGCGCGATCATTATTGATCGAATATGCCGACGGTGATGCGCGGCGCTTGCTCAATCTTCTGGAACAGCTAAAAACTGCGGCGGCGGCTGAAGGAATATCAAGAATAGACTTCGATTACGCGCGCGAAAGGCTATCTCGCGCTGCTCACCGGTTTGATAAGGGCGGCGACGAATTTTACGACCAGATTTCGGCGCTGCATAAATCCCTGAGAGGCTCGAATCCGCATGCCACGCTTTACTGGATGTGCCGGATGCTGGATGCCGGCGCAGACCCGCGCTATATTGCCCGGCGTCTCATCCGTGCATCCGTGGAAGATATCGGGCTGGCCGATCCGCGCGCCCTGCGTATCGCGCTGGATGCTTCCGAGACTTACGACCGGCTGGGCAGTCCTGAGGGTGAACTGGCCCTGGCGCAGGCTGCCCTGTATCTTGCCTGCGTTCCCAAGAGCAATGCTACTTATCTTGCGTATAATAAAACCCGCTCTTTTATCGACGAGGATAAATCGCGGCGGGTTCCCGAACACTTGCGCAACGCGCCCACGCAGCTGATGAAGGAGATGGGATTCGGGCGCGACTACCGCTATGCGCATGATGATCCCGATGCATATGCCGCGGGAGAACGTTATTTTCCGGAAGGAATGCCAGAGATTGAATTTTACCAGCCGACCAGCCGCGGATTCGAAAGTAAAATATCCGAAAGACTGGCGCATCTGCGCGAGCTGGACAAACAGGCAAAAAAAGAATCATAAGATAGAAGCTGCGTCGATTTGGAGTCGAGATGTTAGATATTCATCTGTTACGCACGCAACCGGACCACATTGCCAGGGTTCTTGCCGCACGTAACTACGTTTTTCCCCTTGCTGAATTCAGTGCCCTGGAAGCGGAACGAAAGAATCTTCAAACCTGCACCCAGGAATTGCAGGCGCGCCGCAATGCCGCGTCGAAGCAGATTGGCAATGCCAAGAGCAGGGGCGAAGACGCCAGCGCGATTCTCGCAGAGGTCGCCCATCTGGGCGACGAATTGAAGCAGACGGAATCCCGGCTGGATCAGATACAGGCTGCGTTGCAGCACACCCTGCTGCAAATTCCCAATCTGCCGCACAGCAGCGTGCCGGAGGGCAGAAACGAATCGGATAACAGGGAGGTCCGACGTTGGGGAACTCCACGCGAATTTGATTTCAGCCCGGCCGATCATGTGAGCATAGGCGAGCGACTGGAATTACTGGATTTTTCCACTGCCGCGAAGATCAGCGGCGCCCGCTTCAGCCTGCTGACGGGCCCGCTTGCGCACCTGCATCGCGCACTGGCTCAATTCATGCTCGACGTCCATATTCGTGAACATGGCTATACGGAGGCATACGTGCCTTATCTGGTCAATGCCGAAAGTTTGCGAGGTACCGGCCAATTGCCGAAGTTCAAGGAAGATTTGTTCGAGGTTCCACGAAGAAAAACAGCCGAACTTCTCCTGGAAAACCAGCCGGCTGCCGCGACGTTGCCACGGAATAGCCCGCAAGGGGAACATGACGATGACGACTTATACCTGATTCCCACTTCCGAGGTTCCGCTGAGCAACATCGTGCGTGACCGCATCGTCGATCTCGAGTCGCTTCCCATCAAGCTTACGGCGCATACCCCCTGCTTTCGCTCCGAAGCGGGAAGCTACGGCAGAGACACCCGCGGAATGATCCGGCAGCATCAGTTCGAGAAGGTGGAACTGGTGCAGATCGTTCACCCCGCACACTCCTATAAAGCGCTGGAAGAGCTGACCGGCCATGCCGAAACAATTCTTCAGAAGCTGCAACTGCCTTACCGGGTGATGGCATTGTGTACGGCCGACATGGGGTTTGCCGCCGCCAAGACGTACGACATCGAAGTATGGTTGCCGCAGCAAGGCGCTTATCGGGAAATTTCCTCATGCAGTAACTGTGAAGCATTTCAGGCACGCCGCATGCAGGCACGCTTCCGTAACGAGAAAGGCAAGCCGGAACTGTTGCACACACTCAACGGGTCCGGTCTGGCGGTGGGACGGACGCTGGTGGCGATACTGGAAAATTTCCAGAATGCAGACGGCAGCGTATCGATTCCCAAAGTTTTGCAAGGCTATATGGGCGGGACCCAGCGGCTTGTCCCACGCAACGCATAAGGCACTCAGAGAAGAGATATCTTTTTACCATTGTTACCATTGGAGAGGCTCGCTAACCATGCAAAATGTACCTGGCAGTGAAAACGTTCATGCGGCAACCGAGGATACCTCAGCTCTCGAAGCTGAGGTACACAGCAGGATGACGCAAGGAGAGAATATAGAACAAGAAGTGCGGGATCTGACGGTAAAAGCTTTGAGCAGGCAAGGACATGACCAGGATTCACTGCGTCATGTCATGGGTGCAGTACTGAAAGGTGTACGTGAAGGAGCACAGGAGAAGTTGCAATCTTCCTCTATTCAGGCGCAAACGGCTTTGTCCCCCGTGAGGGACGCGGTGGCCGGCCTGGATTCGGCGCTGGCTCAACTGGCGGCGGCTTCGAAACTGACACTCGAAGAAGCCGGGGGCCGCGCGCAAACGTTTTCAAAAGAGGAGTTGACGCGCCTGCGCGCCAACCTTGAAAGTATTGAGAATCTTTTTTTCGAAACTTTGCAGGAGTCGGCCTCGGCCGCGCAGGACCTGGTGGAGGTTACCTTGCGGGATATTATTCTCCATGCAAAGCGAAACGGCACCGCGGTAGGCTCTCAGTTGAAAGACACGCTCGAGGCGCTCAACCATCAGTTGAAATCGACCACTCATAGCCAGTTGGAGGCAGGCATTCATCTCACCCAGGCCATCACGGACACCCTGCGGCAGGCCGCCGCGAATGTTCTTATCGAGGTTGCGGAGCGGGTCAAGCCCGGCGACAAACCCGGGGGACATCACGGGTAGGAGCGGTTTTCAGCCAGGCGCTCCGGTATTCTCCAGGATGGGGGCGCCTCTCTCATGAGTTCATGGTTCGCGCCACGCAAAGGTGACCCAGGGCCGCGATCTGGCGCAGATTCAGATACAGGACACGCTCAGGCCTTGCATCCATCCGTATCGCAAGCGAGATTTTCCCCACCGTGCGTAGACGATTCCGTCACGACAGGCTCATCGAATTCTTCGGCCAGCAGCGCCCCAATCGAAAATCCTACGGTCAGATCGCTCACATGACCGAATTTGTGCAAGCGAATGTGCCCTGTTTTATCGATCAGGATGAGAGTGGGCGTTCCCTGCATCTGATATGCGCGCATGGTCATCGGAACCCCCGTCGCGGCTCCCTCATATTTGTCTATCCCGATCGGAAAGCGCAGCCGGTATTCATAGGCAAACACTTCGAGCGCCTCGCGCCCCATCACCTCGTGATGCTCGAAAACAGTATGCAGTCCTATCACTGCAACACGGTTCGAGTCAAACTCCTGATGTATTCGTTGCGCTTGCGGTATACCCACCTGCACGCAACCCGGACAGAAAATCTGGAAGGTGTGGAGTACAACCACTTTACCCCGGAGCGAAGCGAGCGTCAGGGGGTGCGGCGTATTAAGCCATCCGGAGGTTTGTAGCTCGGGCGCCATGCTTGCCCTGATGTTGGTACTTGTCTCGGTCATTCTGTACCTCGAAATAGCGGGTTGAAAATAACACATTATAAGGGAACCGGCGCATGAGTCCCACCCACGGCCCTGCCGACGTTCGCCAGGGAGCCTTCCGAAAGGGAGATCCGTATTTCCTTTTCATGTTTTTCCACAGACCTCTGTCTCGCAAATCGGCGGATTTTTCAGTCTTTTCCGGCCACCTGTCAGGGTTACGCCCAGATTGCCACGCGCTATCCGATCAGCATAATGAGAAAAACCGCGGAGATGACAAAGTAATATATTCCGCTTCCATCGCGAAGTATTTCCACAATTCCAATAGGGTAAAATCACCACAATTGCAAGAGGGGAAAATAACGGTTTTTAGTATAGGGTCATTATTGGTTTTATTTGCCAGCATCATGTTTCTTCCTTGTACGCCTCATTTTGCTGTGGTAGAATTTGCGCGTTTCAGGAGCCCTCTTTCGCGGATATGCAATGCGAATAATGGGGCGGGTGTCACGAGATTTCGGAAGAAATCAGATCGACTCAAATGAGCAGAACAGGGGAGACTGACGAAATCCGCATGAAACGGGCGTTTGAATCATTTTTACGCTCATTCATCCCGCTTGAATCAAGTCAGATGGAATAAGTGGAATGAATGGAATGTCCGGGGAATCATGACATGAACTTAAAGTGCGCAAGGAGGCCGCGCGGCTCCTTTCGTTCTGGGTTTCGTGAGGCATTATCAATGTGAATCAGAAAGCGATTTCGGATTCGATGTGGCTGCGGAAAATTTAGTTGAAACTTCGAACCGAAACTTTGAACTTTATCGACATGCCGTTGTTCTTAGTGTTTGAATTCGCGTAAGCCATAGAATAACACAATTACCGACATTCGCAATATGGATATTATGCCGGACAGATCAGATATTCGCCAGTTTGTCGCCGGCCGAGACCGATCTGAGCGGGCTCACATGGAGACGTTCCGTCTGGAAGCATTGCGTAATGAGTCGAACATTGTGAGATTTGGGAAGATTGGCTCGTACTGTAATCAGTAATCAAGTGGGGGGAAATATGAGCAGTAAAGCAGCAGCAGGTATAGCGGGGATTGTGGCGGTCGCATGGAATTCCGGACTGGCGATGGCGGCAGCCGACCCCTACCAGTTAAATCTGCCCGAGCCGCAGACAGTCATTGCCCAGCAGATCTACGACCAGCACACGATGGTTCTGTGGATTTGCCTGGCGATATT
>NZ_JCAHZJ010000078.1:0-192917 GCF_059489795.1 Nitrosospira sp. CT | reverse complement strand
CAAGATGTGCTGCGGGCGAACACCCATGCAAACATTAATTGACGGAAAGGAGGTGTGGAACGATAAAATCACTTTACTGAACAGTTGAATCTGATCTGACAACTGCACCAGTCAAATCGGGAACTGTCTGATGGGATCGCGACTACTACAATTGAATTGATTCAACCTGTAGGATTGGAAAGTAATTGTACCCTCTTCTTGTAGCAATTGAATTCATGTCATCTTTGAAGCCTGTAGGTTTGCGTGAAGTCATCAGGACACGTTTATTGTCCTTCTCAAGGAACCCATATTCAAGGCCGGCAGCCACTATTTCCACTTCCACTCCAGCTCCAGCCTTGTGATGTAACGCTGGATCAGGGACAGCACATTTTCCCCTGTATCGACAAACTCGCAGCTGACACGCCGGGATTGGAGCTCATGTACGAGCCTGGTGTCAGCCGGTTCCACACGGGTTATCCGCATGGATACATTAATCGTACCGATGTCCGGTAATACAATGCGGCAATTTTCATATACGCTTCCTTCCGCGAACTTGCCTCTACCGTTCGAGTCGATGACAGCCATGCCACCGCAGCTAAGATCCTGCAGGATAACTTCCACCGTGGAAGGCGACTTTTCCTCAAGTATGGGAACCACACATTTCACGGGAGCAATCGTCGGCGTTGCAACGCGATAATATTCCCGCTTTTGCATACGCAACAGACTTTTGGGGATCTGCGCGAGGAAGGCGTTGCGCCCCTCAAACTCTATTTTCCCGATTTGCTGGCAGGAAAATTGAACCTTCACCTGGTTAGGAAATGCAACAACATTCCATTTTCCAGCTTGCAATGCCTGCTGATTGACCCCCTCGTCCGGACCATAATCAAGCACCATTTCCCCCCGCTGGCTGTCAAGATTCAAAAGGGCAGTCGGGAAAAAGCTGTTGGCATCACCAAAATAACAAGTGCTTTGCGAATTATTCCTTATCATCAGTCGCAGCACGGAGAGAATACCGCTTTTCGACGAAATGCGATATTTCTCGTTATTATCGATAAATACGGATTTGCTGTCTGCCATGATGTCTATCCAGGTCCTGCTCATTCATATTGGATTTCGCGATGTTGCTCCAATCATCAGATTGGAGTGTAAGGCGCGAATGATCATTCTTCGCCCTAAGTCCCTGTCACTGTAACATCGACTCCGCATCCCGAATTTTCACCTACCCTGTGCGGATGGCGCGATGAAGGGATCGAGGAATGGGCGCAACAGGTCCAAGGGATGATGACTATCCTCGTAATAACGGCTACAAAACGGAGTACCGTAGCAAAACAGCTTTTTGTTAACAAAAATTCCGGGTATTGAAAGCACGCAGGCTTGCCTTCGCTCAGGGTAAGCGGAAGAAAGGAAGGAGACTCAGAATCGAACCCAAAGCAGAAGGTTTTGTAAATCAATGACCACATTTTGCTTGACATTTCGAAATAATCCACATTTTTTGCCTGGGTCACATACGCAATTCCGGTACTAGCTGTCAAAAAACCCGGGGTCTTGATTTTTATTCAAGTATTTGATAATAAATATATTTAAAAAAAGTTCAAAAAGTAGCCGGATAAGAAAAAATGTTACAGGAAGGTGACTTACTCATCGTTTGCATAGCTTATCAACAAACTTATCCACAGCAATTGTGGACAATCGAAAGGGCGATTACCACTAGCCGATTTTTCCGGAATTTTCGGGTAAAGGATATGGCGACCAAGATCGACATCCAGTTCTACTCCGACGCCAGAGATGCGCTGCTGAAAGCGATGGCTGAGTAAGTTGTAGGGCAGTATCCCCATGCGGATCGCGTTCAGTGCGACGGTTGCAATGGCGTAGAGGAATACTTCGCTCACGGCGCTTAAGGGCAGCGATTTCTCTGGGACTATCTTTTGGTGGCCGGTACTGCAACCAAATAATATAAATAAGATATTGTTATTTAAAATTAAAAATATTTTTATATTTTTTCATACCCCCAATCATACCCCCAAAACCCCAACGTTTAGTTGATGCATACCTTGCTTCCTTGCTCTAGCTGCACCAAATGTAATTTCTTACTTTTTCAGCACAATCCTTCTTTGACGGTTTGTCTATAGCTTATCTCTCTGCCCGCTGGCCACAATCCTCACACCTTGGTGGTTGAGCGAGGCCCTTGTAGCCCACCCACTTCAATAATACGCATTCGTATTGCATTTTGAATAAATAATACGTTCGCGTATTATTTAAGTAATACGTTCTCGTATTCAATAGCTTAGTCCAATAAAGTGTAGTACTATCCCGTAAGGTAGCCGCTTCCCCCTAGGCACCCTCTCCTGCCCGTCTGCCCCTATTTTGGCAGAAACTCATAAAGCATCTGACAATCTTCTGGAGCACGTCCTGAAAGTGTTTCGATTCGAGGGGCGGCGGCAATTTCTTCCCCTTAATTCAGGTTTTTCATGGAGGGATAACATGGGCCGTCACTACTCGCCAAAATCATTTTTTCGTCATGTGCCAAATGCAATGCTAAAGCAGTATTTCGACAAAGCAGGCGTGCTGACCGAACACGATTTTTCCGAGGTACCTGAAGCCAAGATAGAACCCATTTACAAGGCGTGGTTATCGCTACCGGGTGCTCTGCAGAGAAGAATGGAGCGGGACTTTAAAGAAATAGATGCGCTGGCCTGTGAAGGCGGAATCAAGGCCATCATCGATGAGGCCGAGTGGCACGGCGAAAATATTGCCGAAATACTGAGCCAGAAGGAAGGTTTCCACGAAAAAGCCTTTTGGGTCTTCCTCGAACGGCCGAAGTATTGGAAGGGCGCCAGTGCTCTTTATCGTGCTGATCTGGTCGGTAGCAGCCAGTGGAATGAATGCCGCACCGTCAATCGCGCGTCTGCACGGGTAGATGGAGAGAGCATTCAAGCGCTTGAAAAAGCCTTGAGCCATTATTTCCACAACAAGGAAGGCCGGGGTAGGAATTGCACTGTGGAACCTTACCGGCGTGGAAACCTGGATTACTTCTTTGCCTATCCGGAAGACTATGCTGACACCAGCATCGAATGGGAAGAAGACGGATTAAAGCGATCAGCCCGTCATCCCGCCTTTGAAATCATTTTTGTCTATTCACAGGAAGAAGGAAAGATCAGTCTGTACATGAAAGGCAGCAAAGATACCAAGAAGGATGTTCGAGCACTATTTGCAGATTGCATTCTCGGGCTGGAGCTCGGCGAATTTGTTGAAGACCAGCGCGTGTATGATCTTTCTTCACTCCACCACAGCAACCTTCCTTTCCTCTTCTCACCTGGCTCGAGCATTGAAAATGTGGTGATCAGGAAACTTCGATTGGTGATCGATGGTACGAGAAAGCGCCTCACGCTTGAGGTGAATCCTGAAAAAAATCCAGACGCCGTTTATGAATTCCGGGACCAGTTGTGCAAGAGCATTCCTCTGTCACAAATTACCATTACCCAGGTAGGGATCGTGGTGGGTTATATAGCTGATGCGGAAACAGGGAAAACCAGAACCCGCAGTTTCGATATCACCTGGCCGAATTCCTGTTCATTAAGGCATGAAGGTATCGATGCCACCATACGCAAGATGCTGATTGATTCCGGTATTGAACCACGTGCCCGCTAATCCTGATTTGACCGGGGACCTCGACTTGCTTCAGGTCGTGCTGGATCGAGTAGGCTATGCTGATCCGCGGGAAGGCGCCTTCTTTTTTTGGGACGAAGTGCAAGATTGGCCCCCTCATGAGTTCAGGGCGCTGATATCAAGCGGTCTCCTGAAACCGGCGAGCCCAGCGAGCACTATTGAATGCGATGGGTGCGAGGAGAGGTGCCTGATGCCTGTGGTGGTTTACCCGGCTCTCGAGGACAGGCGAGGGCGGGCTTTTATTTCCTGTGACAAGCGTGACGATATCGGACGCATCAAGGTCAGTTTTGATCGCATGAAGCGCTGGTGCAGCAGTATCGATGCTGTGCGTAAATTTATCGCGACAAATCTTGGATTACGGATCAGCAATAAACATATGGATGACGATCTCTGGCCGATTGGCATTGCCACCGGCAAGAAACGCAGCCAGATGCTCTGTTTACAGAGTAGCGGCGAATTAATGCTGGTTGCAGGAAGCAACAGAATTCCGCTGGTGGAATTCATTACCTATGGCAACGGCTCGTACTCTCTGGATGAAGAGATGATCTGTCAATTGGTAGATGCCTCCACCACGGCAGATAAACGCTATACGCCAACTGAGACCAGACGGGAGGCCCGCAAACGCGAAACGGAGGCAAGGCATGAAAGCTGGCAGAAAGCTTATCGGGATCTGGTAAAGAAACATCCTAATCAGCCTGATACCTGGTACGCGCAACGGATCTCCAAAATGACAATTGCCTCTGGTTGTGTCGCTGAGACGATCAGAAAGCAGATGAAAACTTGAAAAAAGTTGGGCGGAATTTTTTCGCCCAATTTCCTCCGTGTTAAGGCCTTATATTTACTACTGATTTTACTTAAGTCATTCATCGCAGCCTTCATTCCGTCAGCATCCTGCTCGTACTAATCCCCTGTTTTTAAATTAAAAATCTCTCCTTGAGCAGACTTGTCGCGATATTTTTTCGCCCAAATCGCCCAGTCATGATTCGCCTTGGCAAGTTCATTACTGCTTAAGGAGGTTCGAAGATGAGGTATAGGATTCTACGCGGCCCTGTTGTAGACAGTAGCACAGGAGATGGGCGTTCTACGAGATATGACCGTATTTCCAAGGGCTTATTTCCAAAACCCATTAAACTGGGTCCAAGATCGGTAGGATGGCTCGAGAGCGAAGTAGAAGCAATCAATGCAGCACGCGCCGCAGGGAAAACCGATGAAGAAATCCGGGCTTTAGTGTTGAAGCTGGAAGCTGCCCGCAAGACTCTTGCTTGAGGGGCGCAACCATGACACGTCAAATGTTGACAGTTTTCGCCAGCGACCCAGGCAAAGGCGGTAAAGGCGGTAAAGGGGGTGAATTCCCGATTACAAACACCCAATTTATCGCCAGCGTGTTTCAGCAGATACCTCAAGGTGCATTCGCGGCCGTTTGTTCAAAACCGGGAGATCCCAGCCGTGGAGGATGGGTGGCAACCCCTGTAAACCAGGGCATCCCAAGTCTTTCTGCCAACCATAACAACTACGTCGGGTGTTCGAGTTTCTTTCCCGGCGACGATGATTCGTTCAAGGCACGCAAGGATCGCTTTGCGGCCTGTCATTTCCTGATGCTCGACGACATCGGGACGAAGGTCCCATTCGAGCGTTTGAGCAATTACGAATTGTCCTGGCTGATTGAGACGAGTCCAGGGAACTACCAGGGAGGAATCATTCTTGCCGATCCGATAAGCGATGCGGCAGAAGCGGTACGGTTGCTGACCGCAGTGATCGATGCTGGCCTGTGTGACCCAGGGGCGGCTGGTCCATTGAGCCGCTGGGCACGTCTTCCGGTCGCAATCAATGGCAAGCCAAAACATAAGGATAATCTGGGCGAGCCATTCCATTGCGGTCTCACTGAATGGCGCCCCGAGAAGCGCTACACCCCCCAGGAAATCCTTGCTCGTCTGGAATTGGAACAGGCGTCAGGTAGGCGCCCGAAGCGTTCCAAAACTTCGTCGGTTAAGCGGAGCGAATGGGAAGATGACGTTCATGATGTATGGGTACCGCAGGCTGTGGAGAACCCGGTGGTGGCAGCGCTCAAGGCGCGAGGACTTTATAAGACTCCTTTGGGGGCCGGCAAGCATGACATCACCTGTCCATGGATAGAAGAGCATACTGACGCACTGGATACCGGTGCTGCCTATTTCGAGCCGGACGATCTTTATCCATTGGGAGGTTTTTGTTGCCAGCACTCTCATCGTGAGAAATATCACATCAGGGATTTGCTGGCAAAGCTTGAGATTCCGAACATCGAGGCTCGGCATAAGTCCGTCATTCGGGTGATTCCTGGCGACCTGCATGGCGTAGTGGATGCAGCTGAAAAAGAACTGGCAGTCCGGGGGCGCCATTTCCAGTCGGGTGGACTGATTGTTTCGATCTCAACCGATCCGACCACCGGTGATCCTTCAATTGTTCCAACCAGCCCTCAGGCGCTGGCGAGGGAATTGTCGATTGCCGCAATATGGGAGAAATACGACCGGCGTTCAGACGCCTGGGTTCGCTGCGATCCACCCCAGCGACATGTTTCCATACTCTATGACGCCCAGGAGTTTAAGCATCTGCCCTCGCTTGGCGGCGTAATAAGGCAACCCTATTTTCGCGAATCTGATGGGGAACTCATTACCAAGGCAGGATATGACAGGACATCCCGGCGCTTCGGGGTGTTCGATCCCCGTCAATTTGTCATACCAGAGCCGACGAGTGAGGAGGCGGCAGCGGCGATGGCATTGCTGGAAGATCTCCTCGAAGAATTTCATTTCGTCAGCGACACGGATAGGGCTGCGGCTTTATCAGCCATCTTCACGGCTGTAGTGCGGTCCTCGCTTTCCTATGCGCCGGGATTCCACGTCAAGGCTCCGGTGTATGGCAGTGGAAAAACTTATCTGTGCGAGCTGATCGGCGCTTTCGCGGGGCCTGGAAGAAATACAAAAGTGAGCTACCCCACCACATCCGAGGAAGCCATCAAGGTAATGCTTTCCCTGCTTCTATCCGGACCTGCCGTTATCGAGTTTGATGACATGGCTACCGACTGGACACCGCACGGCATCGTCAAGCGGGTATTAACAGCTGAGCACATTACCGATCGCATTTTGGGAGTGAGCAAAACAGCGACGGTAAGTACGCGCGCCTTGTTTCTAGGGTCGGGGAATAACGTGGGACCTGTAAGTGATCTGCTGCGGCGGATCGTAACGATTCACCTCGATCCGCGCTGCTCAACTCCTGCCACCCTGAATTACAAAAGTTCGCCTGTCGACAAGGTGCGACAGAACCGGGGGAGGTATGTGGCTGCTGTGCTGACCATCATCCTGGCGTGGCGCAAGGCAGGCTCACCGCGTACCAGCGTTGAAAACATCGTTACATTTGGCGGCTCATGGTCGGATTACTGTCGCCATCCGCTCATATGGCTGGAACAGCCTGATCCGGCCACGGCATTGCTCGAGCAGGTCAAGCACGATCCCGATGCCGAGTTACTTGGCGCGCTGATGATCGAATGGCAAAGGGCATTCGGGTCGTACCCGACAACGGTGCGCCGGGCGATTGAAGCGGCTGAAACCAATTCAGGCCTTCGCGACGCAATGTGTGAGTCCTCCATTGTAGAGCGAGGCGAGATCAATCACTCGAAGCTTGGCTGGTTATTGAAGAAAAATATGGATCGCATCATCAACGGCATGAAATTTCAAAAGGACCAAGCTGAAGGACGTAATGCTTGGCGAGTCGTTGCGGCCGATTTACCCCCTTTACCTCCTTTACCGCCTTTATCCGGGTCGATAACGAAAAGTGTCACCAGCAATAACAAAATAGTGGGGGGTGAGGTGTGAGTGCCGCAGAGATTATCGAAGCAGTCGCAAGGGACGGGCTGAGCCTCTTTATCAAAGTTGGGGGAGGCCTGCATTATTTCGGCTATGAAGATTCAGCTACCCGCTGGCTTCCCGTTATCCGCGAAAACAAAACAGAAATTCTAAAGGCGCTTCGAGGACAAGACAGAACTGCCATGGGAGCGAATATGGCTTGCGCCGATGCTTCCTTGTACTGGTGGCGGTTTTATTATCCGGACGGTACCATCAAGGAGGTTTCGTTTTACCCAGCTGCAACCCGATCTCACGCATTGAGAGGCGAAGCTGGGGCAATAGCGGCGATTCCCTTTGAGCCAGTGCGCCAAACTCCTGCGGCTCCCCTGGGCAAAAAAGATGAAGCTTTACTCCGGCGATGGCTGAGCCAGATCGGAGAAACCAATGAAACCACCATTCATGTGCTTGAGCAGTGCAACGCTGACGAGAGCATGCGAAATTACTATCTCATGAGAGCAAGCGAGGGCCTGGCCGAGCCGTGCTGAGATGAAAAAATTGCAAAAACTCGAACTTACACCAAGGCAGCAGCGATTCGTGGTTGAGTATTGCGTTGATTTTAACGCTACAGCAGCGTATATCCGTGCCGGCTATGACGCCCGGGGAAATTCGGCAGAAGCTGCAGCCTCCCGATTGTTAAGTAATGTTAAGGTTCAGGAAGCCATCGAGCAGAAGCAAAGGGAGGTCGCCAAACGGTGTGAACTCACCACCGAGAATATCATCCGGGAGACGGCAGCAGTCGCGTTCTCGGACATTCGGAAGCTCTTCAAAACTGATGGATCACCGAAAGCCATTCATGAAATTGACGATGCCACGGCCTCCGCTATCTCAACGATTGAAGTCGGTCAGACCATTACTGACGGCAAGGTGATAGAGAGGACGTGCAGGGTAAAGTTCTGGGACAAGAACAGTGCTCAGGAGCGGCTGTTCAGGCACATGGGACTCTTTCGCAAGGAGCATGGGCCTCAACAATCACCCCGCAAGATAGCGGTCGCCTTTGTCTCGCCGGATGGCGAAGTGGTGCCGTTCTCTGGTCACAGGAAGGCTGGAGAAACCTGACTTGTCTTTTTTTAATAGCCGCGGCCCGACTTCGGCACCGGTCGGCCAGGGTGTCACTAATCTAGGCAAAGCGACTGTAGCCTGCACAAACATTACCCAAATAGCAAACCAGGCGTAAAAAGGAAGGTGATTTGTAAAAGTCGTATAGATATGGGTTACGGGACTTCTAATATTTTTTTGATCTATTCTGATTTTTAACTACTTTTATAGCAGGAGGTGCTCTCATCTCTTGAGCAACTTGTTAGAGAAAGGAAGTGGAGTGAATAGATACCCAAAACAAGGCAAATATCATGAACTTCATAGTCCCCTCAAACCCGCGCAAGATATGGATTATTCTGTCGTTCCTCATTCTGGCCTCTTGCGCCCACCTGCATGGTATCCACGGGGAGCCATACCGCTATCTTGTTGATCCATCAATAGTCCCGTCTCAAGCTGAGCTACCAGGGCTTAATGGGGGACCGCCCCGTAAGGTAGCGGTGCTCGTGGGACCTACCGGTCGAAAAGATGAGTTCGTCGTGAACGAGGTGATTTACCGCCCAAAGAATCCGCAAGAATTGCAATCCTTCCTGGCAGCCTATGGGGGGACAGTATTGCGCGACGGGAAACCCTTCCTGCTGCCGCAAGTTGCGGCACGAAATCCGGAGCAGCCCTCGAGTGGATGGTACCTGATCAGAATCGACCCGCAGCGATCGGAGCTGAACGATCTCGTTACCTACATGAAGCGGGGCGGCTCCCAGGGATTGCACGTGTTTTCATCCGAAGATGCCGCCCGATTGGGGGCTCTATTGGCCCGGGAAAAGGTTCGTAATGGACTCTCGATCAGTCCTAATATCCTGCTGCACCACCACAGGGTGGAGGAGCATCCCGACGGCGCCGGTGGCTTTCTGGATGCCGAACGCTGGTGGTGGATGTCAGAAGATGACGATCCGAATATGCCCGGCGATCAGGGCCTCTCGATAGGCGTCATTCGCGCTTGGCGCTACCTTAGCTATAAGGGAGTCCCCTCGCCCGGTGTCTGGACTCCACCCATTGTAGCGATTGTGGATAGCGGGTTCGACGTGGATGCCACCGGAAGACCCATCAACGCCCAACCCGATTTTTTCCCCTCTCGCCCGCTTCAGATGGATTTGATTGATTTCGACGGCAGCGCGGACGGTCCCTCACCAAGTGCGCCTTGGCACGGACAGGAAGTCGCCGCCGTTGCCACTGCGCTGCATGCCAACCGGTTTGGCGGTGCGGGCACTGGCAGTCAGATAGCTTGGCCCATGCTCATACGTATAGATGCGACAGCCTACATGATGGCAGATGCCATCAGGTCCGCGACCATTAACGGGGCACAGGTTGTTAATATCAGCATTTCCGGTGGATGTGATGTGTGGGACTGGGTATGTGGAATTCCACCCAACGATATTTACGCTGCTATGGAAAGCGCGGCTCTCTTCGCCGCGAGCAGCGGGACCATCGTCGTCGCCAACGCGGGAAACGAGGGGGTTAGCCTTGATGATGACGACCGTATCCCCTGCGAGACGTCAACCGTAATCTGTGTTGGTGCAATCAATCGGGAGGGTTATAACTTGTTTAATTATGGGTCCTCAGTTGATATCTGGGCGCCCAGCGGAATTGCTTCGACAGTGATTCCAGGACGGGGGGGATTGCAAGGGATGGATGCGATATGTTGTTTCCACGGCACAAGCGCGGCTACTCCGTTCGTTTCCGGTGTCGTTGCGCTGATGAAAGCACTTGATCCTTCGCTGCCCTGGTTCCGGGTTGAGGAGTACCTGAAGGAAACCGCGAACCCCAGCCCCGATCCGAAAGTACGAGGCTATATCGATGCGTTCCGTGCGGTTGAGCGTGTCCGCCGAAATATGCCCCCGTCTATTACTATCGATATTCCCCGTGATGGAACCACTATTCCCTATAACCAGAATATATATCTGCATGCAAAGGTAGTGGATCCCGAACGGAGTAATGATTTTTTCGGTACTGTGGTTTTCACCTCCGATCGGGATGGGGAACTCTGCCGGACTACGGGATACGTAACCAGTTGCGAAGGCCCGATCCCGAGCATGGGATCTCATATAATCTCAGCTACCGCTGACGATCAATATGGTGGCATAACCGATGCTGCCCCGATTGCTGTAACAGTCATCAACCAGGTTCCTGTCGCGAGTATTATCCTGCCGAACGATGGTGCAACATTTTTTGCCGATCAGACGATCAACTTTCGTGGCTACGGATTTGATTGGGACGAATTGATTCCGCCTGCAAATTTAATCTGGACCTCAAGCCTCAATGGTACGCTTGGATCGGGGCGGGAAATTCAAACACCCTTGAACATTGGAACCCACACTATCACCCTGACGGCCACAGATTCATCGGGTCAAAGCGGGCAGGCAAATATTCTGTTGACGGTTCAGGCAGCAGCAGGCCATCCTACGGCTCGTATTCTTGCACCCGCGACAGGCACTATGTTCGGGCCGGATATGGATATCACGTTCCAGGGTGAAGGCACTGATCCCCAGGAGGGACCACTGCCCGACTCGGCCCTGTTATGGTACTCAGAGGTTGATGGATTTCTTGGGATGGGAAGAACGCTAACCAAAGCGCTCAGCGGACCTGCTGTACCTTGCAACCCTGAGACTGTTCCTCATACGATTACCTTGAAGGTGCGGGATAAAGATGGCAATGAGGCAACACATTTCATCCAGGTATGGGTCGGCTATATTTGTTAAAAATTATTCGAAACATTCCTGGTGTGCTGACTGGCCTGTCTACTGCCTTCACTCTAGGGCGTCTCATTTCGGCATGACTGGAAACCTGCTGTACCGCGACACCGATTCGGCCACGCCGACAAGATGAGGGATGCGATAACGAGGGCACAAAAGAAATACGCCCGTGAACCGCGCTCTCTCTTGGGACTAATCCCCAACAGGGCGCCTTTTCATGGGCGTGCGTACACAGTATTCTCGCAATCGGCTTTAGTCAAGCAAGGAAAGAATGAGTGGGATGAAACGGCCAACTTTTCTCGCTCCACGGTACTCGCTGCTAATCTTGCTAATTCTGCTAATGGTCTGACCCCTTTCCGCGACCGCATGGAGGAGATCGTCAATTCTGTGATCTACAACTTCCAGGACCGCTTTCAGCCGCTGCGCGACATCCAGAAACGCCTGCAACCTGCAAACGAATCGTAGGACGCGGTGCTGGCCGAGGAGCTCTACCCTATTTGCCACACGCCGAAGTCAACGACGGCGTTTTTCCATCAGGGCGAACAGTTCGGCCTCGATCTTTTCTTCCATCAGGACGAACTCCTGCTCTTCCTCGCTCAGTTCGTGCCACTCCCGGTCGGGCAGCTCCATCATGAGCGCAGCCAGCTCGTCGCCGGTTTCCGCTTCCTTCATCCTACTTTCCCAATCTTTCCGGTCGAAAGGCTTCACCATCCGGCATCCAGCGTGACTTCGATGGACACGGATCGCCTCTTGTGAAGCAGATCGGCCTCGTCCACTAATGAGCTATAAACCTGCTGCACGAATCGCCCTGCTGGTAGGAAACCTGGCGATGGTCAGCCAAAGTCAGGATTAATGATTGATCCAATTTCTTGTGCGAGCTTAACGTCCAGCTTTTTCATAGCTTCGATCACCTCTGGCCAACATACATTTACGTATAGCCTTGCTTCACACTCTACGATAGCGGCGACTATCTCTCTGGCAGTTCTGATGTTTTTAAAATGTTCTACGGTAGACCATCTTTTTCTCAACAATTTGCGAGCGTAGATCGAGTAGAGGCCTGCTTTAGTCCGGGTGGCGACAATATAGTCCGTCCAATCGGAAGTCATATTGTCGCCTTCCTCCTCAAAAAGCAAAGCTGCAGGACAGCGCGCGAATGCAAGCGGATGTTCATTCACCATTATTTTTCCTTTTATTTTCCAATAAAAAAATGGTCATTATGGTGGAACCGAAGAGGTGCTAGAAGGACTCGAACAATGTGCAAGGCTAGATCGACCTGTAATATCAATCGCACCTACAACGCCCCCCACTGCTTTAATCTCCTCTCATATTTTTTACATCCCTGGCAGATCCATAGCAGCACTTTTGTGACGTTCTCAGGGCTATAAGAACTGCATTTCGATATTGGATTATTCCTAAGGCCGCTCTGTCTTTGCTGCCGTTGCCCATGAATTGCTGGCGCTATCCGCATCGTATCAGATGGTGCTCAGGTTGCTAGATCTCCAGTCTCCTAATGAACGCGGTATTACATTATGAATGCCTTAGATACTTTCTTTGGAAAACGGCACGGCCTCGTCCCGGCATTGCCATCAATGTTATGTTCTCGCGATGACGCGTTCTAGCTCGCGCAATCGCCGCCAGATGGAAGAACCCCCCTGAAATCGTCATCGTCGAGAACATGGACGATCCGGCCGTTCCCGAGGCCGTGCGCATGAAGAATGCGGGCCAGGTATCGGGCGGGGCAAGCGGTACCCCGGGTGCCTTCATTGTGGGCAACAGGGTCTACATCGTTGCGTCAGAGATGCGAAGCGAGAAGGATGTGGTCGAGGCGCTATTGCATGAATCGCTCGGGCACTTCGCCCTGCGCGGGCTCTACGGCGCCGACCTGAACCGGATTCTGAGGCAAGTTGCCGCATTGCGCCGGGGCGACGTGGAAGCCATGGCCAGTCACTATGGCCTGGATATGGAGGTCGAGGCCGACCGACTGCAAGCAGCGGAAGAAGTGCTGACGCACCTGGCACAGACCCGACCCGAGAGCGATTTCGTCCAGCGCGCGATTGCCGCGATCCGCGCCTGGCTGCGCGAGAACATCCCCGGCTTTGCGAACATGAAGCTGTCGGACGGGGAGATCATCGAGAACTACCTGTTGCCGGCACAGAGGTTTGTGGAAGGCACGGCAGAAAAACGCAAGGGCCGCGATTGGCTTAGGAACATGGGAGCGTCTAATTCGCTCCGGCCACAAGCCAAAGCGCCCCTTGACGCGGCGAGTGTATCTGGCACGGACCATTTGCGCAATCCCGGAGCGTTTACACGCACAGCAAGAACTCGATCAGCCTACGAGAAGCGCATGATGAATTGTTCAATGGTGGGGCCCCCAACTATATAGGCGTGGTGGCTGTAGACAGGTCCGATGTGCTGGATATGTTGGGATACGGAAGCGGGCCTGTCCGTTGGAAGAGAGCAAAGTAACCCGAGGGATGGACAAGCATAATCTGTCCGCCGAGCACTGGAAGAAGGTCCCGGCATGGATGGATGCCCCTGCACTGGTGTTCGATTCTGCCACAGTGTCGGGGAGGCTTGTGTTCTTCGCACCCGAACAGCTTAATGGCGAGCCGATCGTGATGATTATTGATCCGGCAAGCGGATAAAAAAGGAGTAACGGTAAACCTGCTGGTAAATGCTTATGACAAGGGCGGCGGGAAAATTCCGTTTCGCAGATGGATTGATGGGGAGAGCCGTAATGGGGGGTTGCTACGGTACTACGACAAAGCAAAAGGCCCCGCGATCTGGCACGTTCTGGACTTCGATTGTCCAGTCTGGCCAAGCGCGGAGCTTGAAAGGAAAGATATATCGGATGCTGATTTAGTCAAGTATCGTAACAGCAACCCCTTCTTTTCCCCCTCTGCCATCCAGCTTATACACTCGAGGCGTAGGAAATAGTAACGCCAGCGCCAAGTGCTGCGGTGACCAGGGCTTCTTCCGATTTAGATCGGACACCTACTGGCGACGCTGGCGTTAATCCTAGATTGGCCGATAGGACTGCCATTGTCAAGGTCGAGGTCAAGCCCGACGGTGGGGCATTCAGGATGTATGACAAACGCAAAGGCCGCGATTTGCTTGAGAACACTCCGCGTCCCATTCGCGGCGTTCTCTTGTCAACGCAACCCTTGACGCGCGATTGTATCTGGCACCGATCACCTTCGCGATCCCTCCGCATTCCATCTCAGCTCTTCCGATACAAGCGGAGCGGGCGCCTATCTAACAGATTATCCGGACTCTTAACGGGGGGCGGGGAGGCCGCGAGTGAGGCCTAGCAGTGCCAATCCGGGGACCAATTAACTGCTAGTTGATATGGAGTTCCCAATGGGACTCAGGAACAATTACCAGGGGAGTTCCTGAGTCTCTGTAGTTGACAGCCCGGGCTATCTTGAGAGCAAAGCTTGTATGTTTCCAAATCTCAGAACCAACATTGCCAATGACGAGGTAGTGGAGCTTCTTTGTAATGTTGTGGACTGCTATACCACCACGTTCTATAACGGCTGCCCGGCAAGCGGCACGCGGACCGAAGCCAAAGACACCGGTAAAGCAGAAACTGCGGTTCTCGAAGATGATGTCAGGAAGAGGGTCGTTGACAGGCAGGGAAGATGGCTTAACCCACAGGTCAGTTAACCGCGGTCTGGCTATTCTCATAATGAGACTTAGCAATTCACTTCGCTCGTCCGAATCGAGAGCACTCTCCGCGAGCAGCATACGAAGCCGGTCATAAAGGATGCTGGCCGGCCAGGTGTCGAGACACAGGCGGTGGTTATTCAGCCACATGAGAATTCCATCCGCTTCTTCCTGGCCAATGCGGCCGTCCTGGAGGCAAATTTCGCATATACCCGCCAGCTGCGTAATATCCCGCTCTATGGGATGATCTGCATGAATATGCAGTAGACGCGGGTCTTCAGTATCTTTGATCGTACTCACAGTTCTCCCTCACAGTATTTTAGGTTTATAGTAGTTCCGCCACACCATCTTCCCACCAATCCCTGTCGTTGATTGTTCCGGCGCCCAGCCACGGGCGTAATACCATCTTGTCTCCTCCTGCTCGAACGTCCGCACATCCTTTCTTCGATAGTTCCGGAATTCCCAGGGGGGAATAGGGGAAGGGTCAGACCATAGGCCTCGTCTCTCTATCCATGCATCGTGCTGTAGGATGTAAAGGCTCTGGTCTTTGGCGTATTTACGATATACCCACGCCATGCCCCCGTGGACCTGCGCAGCGTTCGCGTCAATGCCATCACACTTTACCTGCGCCACTACACGGCGGTAGCGGTCCTTGGCTTGTGGTCTTACTTCGGCTTCTGCGCCAAAGCAAAGATCAGAAAGAGACTGCTTTGAAAGCATCCCGAATGGTTGTCGGCGCTCTGGCGCTTCAATTCCCGCCAGCCTGATTTTGACCTGCTGCTTGTTGGGCTTTAGAACGGTAAGGGTGTCGCCGTCAGAAATCCCGATAACAGTGGCAAGGAAGACGGCTTTAAGCATGACGAGAGTTTTTAGTAGTCGTACCCGTTATCGCCGTAAATCGCCGAAGGATTGGTTGCGTAGGGGTTGTTCGCGCTATCGTTGCTGTAGGGGCTGCCGTATTGGCCGTAGGGGTTGTTGATGCTGTCCTGACTGTACTCGCTCCCGTAACGGCCGTACGGTTGTTAACTGAAACCGAATCGTATGGATTGGCACTCACGTTACCCAAATACTTTCCTGTTTGCCGGTCCCGAAAGATGGGGCGGCTCGGCTTGGGCAATACCGGAAAGCAGGAAAGCTAGCAGGGTAGGGACGATGACTTTCATGTCATTCTCTTTCTTATTGTTCTAATTAGCAGAGGCGTGTCTCTCCAGCAATATTCCTCATTTCTTGAGTGCAATAACCTGATCCACCCGGTTATCGCTGTCGTAGCTTACTTCATACGCCATCTCATCACCGCTAAATACACCTTCTGCGGGTGTTCCCACTACTTCCCATAGCCCTAGTGTCAATACGTCTGCGGCGCCATGAAATACTGCCCGGCCAGCTTTAGCTCCAGCGGAGTAACCCTGGACGAATTTGTAAATCTCATATTTCTTTCCGTCTCTTAATTCGCTAACTGCCGGGGGGCCGAATTCTGCCAGCAACATGCTTCGCGGAGTTCCTAATGCAAATAAATCTACATTCTTCTTATCCGGCTGTTTGGCTGCCATAAATACCGAGCAGCTTGTAAGCATGATTGAAAAGATAGTAACTGCTATGAATCTTGTTATTGTCACGAACTTCCCCTCTTGAGATTACGGCATCAAACACTGCCGTTTGCGTGGCGTAATTATTATTGACTTGTCGCGCCAGGGCTATTGGACTGAGGTACACCGTAGGGGAGCGAGTGCTTATTTCTCAAGCACGGGGTGCGCCAGATTTTATGCAACGGGGAAAGTGGGGCGTGGGGGGTGAATTTCATGATCCATTGCTGTAGATCATTTCATTATTAATTTCCCTCCTGAAACTCAACTTGAGTAAAGCTTTTCGGAGAGGGGATTTCAAGAGATAGTTTTAGGAAAGATTTTTGGCCAGAAGTGGATTCACTTGACCCTTTTTACAGTTCTTCGAAAAACGACCGTTTTAACGAAAAGCTACGGAGATTAAGGCTACTTGGTCAGAATATGAAAAACCACATTCTATGGTGGGTGTACTTAAGTCCAATTGTCTGCTTGGTAGTAAAGTTAAAGAATACAAGTAACCTATTTTTGTCCGACTGACAGCATAGGACGTTCACTAATCGGACACTTGAACCATAGTTGAGTAACTTGGAGTCTGCGCGACAACGGGTCAGACAAACAACTCTGTATTAACTCCAGTTAAAATGCTGAGCTATTTGCGTAGCAAGCAAGCTCGCCATTTTTATAGGCTGTACCGCTCGTACGTCAAATACCTCGCATGCATCCTTGCATAGCTGCGATACAAATGCATGGGAGGAATACCTTACGGTTTACAACGGGACACGCCAATCCAGTTCACAACCAACAATCTCTTTGTAAGCAGAACTCAACTTCACGTTAAGTGAGAACGCGGGTATGGTGCCAAAGCTCGAACAACTTATCGGCGAAATCGGCGATCTCAACAGCAAGTTGATCCTGCTGGTTGGCCCCAGCCGCAGCGGCAAGACCCGATTGCTGCGCCAACTGGGCGACAAGCTCAGCATCGAACCGCTCAACGTCGGTCTGGAGCTTGGGCGACGGCTGGCGGCAACGCCAAACAACAATCGTGGTTTCTCGGCGGGCGAACTGCTGCGAGAGATCGCGGACAAGGAACGTACCGAAGATCGGCTGCTACTCGACAACCTGGAGTTGTTGTTCGAGCCGGGCCTGCAGATCAACCCGCTTGACCTTCTCAGGCAGTTGGCTCATTCCAAGCGCGTCGTGGCCGTGTGGCCGGGCGAGCTGCGCGGTGATCGCTTGATGTACGCCGACATGAGCCATCCCGAACATCGGGTCTACAGCCGTAACGGCGTGGTCGTAGTTGAAATTTGACCGAATTTGGAAACCGAGGGGAAAGAGAGAACCATATGGCCAAGAACATGAAATACGGAGATCTGATCCAGTTCGAGCAGATCGAGTCAGTCATTCAGCTGCTCGACGCCGGCCGCCCGGATGAAGCCAAGAAGCTTGTCGCAACCTACGTCATTTCTGACGACATGGCGGAGCGGATCTCCAAGCTCATGGTTCCCCAGTTCAGTTTCGACGAGTCGGTCGATCACAAGGGCGTGCTGATCGTCGGCAACTACGGTACCGGTAAGTCGCACTTGATGTCGGTGCTGTCGTTGGTGGCTGAAGACGCAGCCTATGCGCCGATGATCCGCCACCGAAAAGTTGCCGAGGCGGTTGCCCCAATCGCTGGTCGCTTCAAGGTGCTGCGCATCGAGGTAGGGGGCCTGGAAATGCCGTTGCGACAGATCATCACCTTGCAGCTTGAGCGCTTCCTAGAAAAGCTCGGCGTCAGCTACTCCTTCCCTGCTGCCGGCCAAGAACTCAACAATAAGGAATCGCTTGAGGAGATGATGATGACCTTCAATGAGGCTTATCCCGATCAAGGGTTGCTACTGGTGGTGGATGAGTTCCTTGAGTACCTGCAATCACGCAAGGACAACGAGCTGATCCGTGACCTGGCCATCCTGCGCCAGATGGGTGAAGTCACCAAGCACCTGAAATTCCGCTTCGTGGCCGGAGTGCAGGAGGCCATCTTCGACAGCGTGCGCTTTCAGCACGTCGCCGACAGCATGCGCCGCGTCAACGAGCGCTTCACCCAGATCCTCATCGACCGCCAGGACGTCAGCTTCGTCGTCTCCGCGCGTCTGCTTAAGAAGTCCGCCGACCAGCAGAACAAGATCCGCGAGTACCTGACGCCGTTTGCCAAGTTCTATGGCTCCATGAACGAGCGCATGGACGAGTACGTGCGCCTGTTCCCGGTCCACCCGGATTACCTGAAAACCTTCGAGCAGATCCACTTCACCGAGAAGCGCGGCGCACTCAAGACGATCGAAGCCGCGATGCTGGCCATTCTCGACCAGGAAGTGCCTGCTGACAAGCCGCTGTTCATCAGCTACGAGAGCTTCTGGAACACCATCAAGACCAACTCAGTGCTTCGTGCCGACCCGAACATCAAGGAAGTGATGCGCGTCTCCGAGGTGCTGGAGTCAAAGGTCGAGCAATCTTTCACAAAGCCAGCTTACAAAGCCATGGCTTTAAGGATTGTCAAAGCTCTGGCCGTCCGGCGCTTGACCACTGGTGACATTCACGTTCCTATCGGGCCGACTGTTGAAGAGCTTCGAGATTCATTATGTCTGTACCAACCAGGCTTTGAAGATATGCCTGATCCTGCTGAAGATTTGCTGACGGCGGTTCAGATGGCCTTGAACGAATTGATTAAAACGGTCAATGGCCAGTTCATTTCCAAATCTGACGATAATCGCCAGTACTTTCTGGATTTGAAGAAGGACGTCGACTACGACGCCCTAATCTCCAACCGAGCTGGGAGCCTGGATAACAATCAGCTCGACCGAGCTTACTATAGCGCCGTGAAGGCGCTGATGGAGTGCAGTGACGATCTGCGTTACCCCGGCTTCCAGATCTGGCAGTATCAGCTCGAATGGCAAGAACGTCGTGTCGAGCGCATGGGATACTTGTTCTTCGGCGCCCCGAACGATCGCCCCACGGCTCAGCCGGAGCGGGACTTCTATATCTACTTCATCCAGCCCTTCGACAAGCCGAAGTTCACGGACAACGCTTTGGCGGATGAGGTCTTTTTCAGACTCAAGGGTTTAGACAATGACATCAAGCTCTATTTATCTTTCTACGCTGCATCCTTAGATCTGGCATCCACCGCCAGCGGTGGCGCCAAGGGCATTTATGAGTCGAAGGCCCGGGGCAAACTGAAGGACATGAATAAGTGGTTCCAGGAGAATTACAGCTCAGCCTTCGAAGTCACCTACCAGGGCAAGACCAAGACGTTGCAGGACTGGTCCAAGGGTGTGTCTCTGCGTGACCGTGCGCGGCTCGGCGCTGACGAGCGCATCAACTTCCGCGACGTGGTGAACGTCATCTCAGGCCTGGTGCTGGGCCAGCGCTTCCTCGATCTCTCACCGGAGTACCCCACATTCTCTGTGCTGGTTACCGAGGCCAACCGCAAGCAGCTGGTGGGCAACGCACTGCGCGCACTGGCCGGCGGCACTCGGACTAAGGATGCCGTAGCCATTCTGGATGCGCTGGAATTGCTTGATGGCGACCGCGTTGACACAGCCAACTCCCGCTACGCGCAAGAGGTATTAAACCGGCTCAAAGCCAAAGGCCATGGCCAAGTGCTCAATCGCAGCGAGTTGCTGGCTGGCTCTTCCGACGTCGAGTATTTCGCGCCCATCAAGTACCGGCTAGAGCCGGATCTGCTGGTCGTCGTTCTTGGTGGTTTGGTCTACTCCGGCGACATCGTGCTGTCGATTACCGGCGATAAGATCGATTCCGGCAAGCTAGCGCAACTGGCGGCATGCTCGCTGGAGGAACTCAAGCAGTTCAAGCACGTCGAGGCTCCCAAAGAGATCAATCTCGGCCTACTGCGCGCCCTGTTCGAGTTGTTCGATCTGCCGTCCGGCCTGGCTCAGAAGGCGAGCCAGGGTGACACCGAGCCGGTAATCAAACTGCAGGAGAAAGTCAGCGCGCTGGTGTCGCGTGTGCTCAAGGCCGGGTCCGACCTGCAGCAAGGCAAGCTGGGCTTTTGGGGCCAGAACCTGCTGCGTGAGGAAGAAGCCAAGGACTGGCACTCCCGGCTGGACTCGCTGAAGAAGTTCACCGAGTCGCTAATGCCGTACAACACTATTGGAAAACTCAAGCGCTTGGCTGTCACGCAGGAAGGCGTTGCGGCTCAGAAAAAAAATCTGGAGATCCTGGCGGCCGTCGAGCGTCTGCTGGAGGTGGTGGTGGAGCTGGGGAGCGAGGCATCCTATCTCTCACAGGCCGAGATGGTGCTACCTGCCGAGCATCCGTGGGTGAAGCAGGCCGAATCTGCGCGTAAGGCATTGCAGGAAAAGCTCAGCCAGGACCGCACGGCCGAGCACGCAGCCGAATATCGGCAGACGCTCAACCAGCTCAAGAAGGGCTACATCACCGCCTACATTGCCACCCATAGCAAGGCACGGCTGGGTGTAGCCGAGGACAAGACCCGCAACGCTCTGCGCAAAGACCCCCGCCTGCTAGCTCTGCGCGTGCTAGCAGGTGTATCGCTGATGCCCACCAGCCAGCTCACTGCCTTTGAGGAAGCACTCAACGGGCTGAAGAGCTGCTCTCTGCTGGATGAGCCCACGTTGGTAACCGCGCCCATCTGTCCGCACTGCCAGTTCCGTCCGTCTGCTGAACAACTGGAACTGATCCCGGCGGCCAACCGCCTGCACAAACTGGATGACAATCTGGATGAATTGTTGGCCAACTGGCAACAGAAGCTGCTGGAAAACCTGGAAGACCCGTTCACCCAGGAAAGCCTTAGACTGCTGCCAGTGATGAGCAAGAAACTGATCGACGCTTTCCTGATCGCACGAGAACTGCCGAGCCCGATGACCGCAGAGTTCGCCGCCGCCGCGCAGGAGGCACTGTCCGGGCTAGAGAAGGTCAGCTTGACCGGGGACGCCATCAAGGCCGCTCTGCTGCACGGTGGCTCGCCAGCCAAGCCCGAGGAGCTGCGTGAACGCTTTGAATCCTTCCTACGCGAACACAGCAAGGGCAAGGACGTTACCAAGCTACGGTTTGTTGTGGAGTAAGAGGGTGAGCGGCTCAAACTCAAATCGTCATCCCCCATGCTGGATTCCCCCCAGCTTTGCTTGGTCCACAGCTGTCGACATCTTTGGTGTCAAGGTGGCGGTCAGTGATCCCGATGTGGTCGAGTTCGTCGCCACGGGCGAGCGGTGCGTCAACCTGCATCGCACCCGGGCAAAGGCGAGGATTACGGCCATATCGCTGGGCGCTGAAACCCTATGCGTTCAGCTCGAAGCGGCGGCTTGGACCGTGCTGCGTCACACCGAAGACTGGAAGAAGGGATTGGCCAGGGCGAAGGTTCATTGCCTGGGCGCATACAGCCTCCCTGACGGCAAAGAGTTGCTTGTCTTGGTCGGCGGAAGCGCTGCTCCATCCTCCGGAATATGGCTGACCGACGTCGTTCAAAGGCGGGCGGCCGAACTGCTGAAGGAGCACGAGGCAGAAGTCGCTGCGTTCGATCAAGAACTGGAGCGCGAAACACAGCAACACGAGGAGTTCCACGCACGCCACCCCGAGACGGAGAAGTACCGGGGATGGGGAGAAGCGAACATCGCGATGAAGAGCGCGCATCAGCGTCCGGTTCTGATTGCGGAACGCCTGCTGCCACACCTGCTTAAGGCGATAGCTTTCCCAGTCGCCACGACGCCCCGCGCCAGTGCCGTCGAGCGGTCAGCCACCGAGGCCATCGCCGATTCCGGTTGGCCTCCCGCCCGCGATGGTACCTACACGGGTTTGCTTGGGTTCACGGTCGATGGGCGGCGCTTGGGCCTCGTTACATGGGAGCCCAACAGCGGCCCGTCGTCTTATCCCGAAGTGAGGTGGGCCGTTCAGCGCCGTCTGCCCCAGGCTTTGTGCAAACCAAGATCTGTGCACGTCGAGCGGCCTGAGTTCGACACCGGCATGCAATCCGCGGAGCACATCGTCATAGTCGACGGGCTCGACATGGTAGGGCAGGACTGGCCTGAGTTTCTGGAGGATCTCCAACTCGACCAGAGCGACTACCGCGAACGCGTCGATGACATTCGGCGCGACAGCCAAGCCCAAGGTTTCGAAGCGATCGCGTGGTTTCAGCCTTACCATTTCTACGCCGAAGAGACCTGGGGCATCTATTTCGATGCGCGCAAACTGGATGACTTGGCGCTGAGCTTATGGGACGACTTTAGGTTGCAGCGTGTCCACGGATCGCAGAGCAATGCGGCGCGTCTTGCCTTCGGTCTAACCTACGCACATGAGCTGTTCCATGCCAGGGTCGAGGCGGCACTGTCATGGCTGGAGGTCAACGCCTTGTTGCCTCGCCATCTGCGCTACAAGCAGCGGGTCTATGACACATTGCGCGAGACGCCTGATTGGCTTGAAGAGGCACTGGCGAACTGGTCCGCTTGGGACTGGTTTCAGTCCGAGTCGGTCCAGGCCCTGTTCGCACGCCGCATAGCAAACCCGGATGGCCTGCGAAGGATCGTCGAGTCGTCACTCGATCTATCTCCACCGGGGTACCACGATTGGCGCGTCGGCAATCAACCGATCACCTGGCGAACCTTCACCACCCAGCTGAGCACTGGGCAAGCCAAGCCGTCCGTGCAGCCCATCGGTTTGCCCTTGGAGAGCACGCTGCTGGGTCCGCTCCCCTACGACTTCCGAGCCAGCGATATCCCGCTGCGGTTTATTGGCTCCGGCGTGATCGCGAACTGTCTGTTGTCGCATCCGTCCACGTTCAACGTGCCGACGCGGCGCGAGATGAAAAAAGCGCTGAAGTTCTTCAAACACATCGACGATCCGGCGGGAGGCAAGGGTGGGCACCAGAAGTGGACAGGCCCTGACAACCGTGCCTTCATCCTTCCCACACGCGACCCCGTAAGCGTGGGCGTCTTCAAGACATTCCTACAATACCTGGGCGTTAACAAGTCCACTTATGTGCGCGAAGTGCGCCCGAACCTATGATTCCTGGAGCTGCTTCGATGAACGATCTACTACCAAACCAAAAACAAGACACCGGACCAGTCGAATGCCTTGGCCAGACATTCCCAAGCGAGCAAACCCGGCGGGAGCACTTCACCAAGCTGCTGGCCGAGAAGCTGAAAGATCCGGCGTTCCGCAAGATCGAAGGGTTCCCACAGGGTACGGACGAAGCCATCCTGGCGATGTCGGACCCGCCGTACTACACTGCGTGCCCAAATCCATTCCTCGAAGACTTCATGCGCCATTATGGCAAGCCTTACGACGCGAGCGCACAGTACAGCCGTGAACCGCAAACCATCGACGTCTCGGTGGGAAAAACGGACCAGATATACCGTGCCCATTCATACCACACGAAGGTACCGCACCTCGCGATAGTGCCATCTATCCTGCATTACACAGAGCCGGGCGACATCGTCTTGGATGGCTTTGGCGGCTCGGGAATGACGGGGGTAGCCGCTCAGTGGTGCGCTGTCGCGCCGCTCGTGTACCGCGACGAGCTAGAAACGGAATGGAGAAAGCAGGGAAAGGCAACGCCACGATGGGGAGCTCGAAGAGTAGTCATCAACGACCTATCTCCAGCAGCAACCTTTATTGCCGCCAATTACAACCTGCCTTTTGATGTTCACGGGTTCTCCAAAGCAGGTCTTCGGCTATTGAAGGAAGCAGAGGATGAACTTGGGTGGATGTATGAGACTTTGCATAGCGATGGCATCACTAAAGCAAGGATCGAGTACACGGTTTGGAGTGAGGTTCTGTCCTGCTCATCCTGCGCAGGTGAGCTTGTATTTACTGATGTCGCCCTAAATGAGGACACGCAGCGAGTTGATGATGTCATTACGTGCCCGCATTGTGGGGCGAAGGGCACTAAGGAGCAAATGGACCTTACGTTCGAGAGCTTTCTCGATCCTGCCACTAAGACCCCGGAGAAGCGACCGAAACGTGTTCCGGCATTCATACAGTATCGAATTGGCAAGACCAAGTATGAGAAAAAGCCAGATGCACAAGATTTAAGTGTGTTGCAGCGGATTCAATCGTTGCATATTCCTGACGACTTTCCGATAGACAGACTTCCAGATTGTCAGATGACCCGTGTTGGTCGAATGCGAACAACCAACACTGCTGCTCTTCACTTCATGTTCTTGGATAGGCCCGCACAATCTATGGCCTTCCTTTGGCGCAAAGCAAAGCAGCATCCAGACCATCGGGTACGGCAGATGCTCATGTTCTTTATTGAGCAAGGAATCCGAGGGATGTCCGTCCTGAACCGGTACAAGCCGATTCAGCATGGGCGCATTGGCGGCTCCCAGGTCGGACTTGATCTGCCAGGCGTCTTTTATGTTCCGTCAATTATTTCAGAAGTTAGTCCGTGGGCTCAATTTGAGGGCAAGCTGGACCGACTCGCAAAGGCTTTCTCTGCATTTAAAACCACGATTGGAAACTCAGTTATTGGAACGGGAAGCGCCCATGCCATATCTCTTCCGAAGGAATCGGTGGACTATATCTTTACCGACCCGCCCTTCGGCGAGAACATTTACTACTCAGACTTGAATTTCTTGGTCGAGTCTTGGCATGGCGTAACGACCTCTCCCGCATCTGAAGCCATTATTGATCGTGTCAAAAAGAAAGGCATCAACGAATATCAGCACCTAATGCAAAAATGCTTCGCAGAATACTTCCGTGTTCTCAAGCCGGGAAGATGGATGACAGTGGTGTTTTCGAACAGTCGCGCCTCCGTATGGAACGCAATTCAAGTCTCCTTGCAGCAAGTTGGATTCGTGGTTGCCGAGGTTACGGCACTAAATAAAGTCCAAGGAAGTTTTCAGCAAGTTGTCTCTCCGAATACTGTTAAGCAGGATCTTGTTATCTCGGCTTACAAGCCTAACGGTGGCCTGGAGGAGAGGTTTGTTCGAAACGGAGCAACTGCTGATACCGTTTGGGACTTTATTCAGACTCATTTAAAGCAGCTGCCGGCCGTCAAAGTCACGTCCGGCTATCCGCAGGAGCTGCTAAACATCGTCGAGCGTGATCCGCGCCGTATTTACGACCGCATGGCATCTTGGTTTATCCGCCACGGCACAATGGTGCCGATCTCGACCCCGGAGTTTCTGACCGAATTGCCTGTCCGTTTTCGTGAGATGGATGGCATGCTGTTTCTGCCCGATCAATTGGTCGAGTACGAAAAGGCACGGTCGCGCATTCCGCAGGTGAAACAGGCAGAATTGTTCGTTTCCGATGAACGCAGTGCCATTGACTGGCTGACCAACTTCCTACTCAAGCGGCCATCGACTCGATCGGAGATTCATCCCGAGTACATACCGCAGATCGGCTCGGCCAAGCGTAAGGGCGAGATCATTCCGGAATTGGATCAGCTGCTTGAGGACAACTTCTTGAAGTACGACGGAACTGGGGAGGTGCCGAGCCAAATCCACAGCTATCTTTCGACCAACCACAAGGATCTGCGAGGTTTAGAGAAAAACAGTCCAGCATTGGTGGTCAAGGCGAAAGATCGCTGGTACGTGCCCGACCCGAACAAGGCGCAGGACCTGGAGAAGAAGCGCGAGAAGGCGCTGCTCAAGGAGTTCGACGCGTATCGAACGTTCGCTGGTCGCAAGATCAAGGAGTCGCGTCTGGAGGTGCTTCGTGCAGGCTTCCGCGCGGCGTGGGCCAGCAAGGATTACGCGACGATCATCAGCATCGCCAACAAGCTGCCTGAGGAAACGCTGCAAGAGGATGAGAAGCTGCTCACCCTCTATGACTTGGCGCTGACGCGTACCGAGGACGGGATCTGAACGTGGCGGGTAGCAGGTTCACCATCGGGGATTGGTGCTGGTTCACCCGGCAGGCATCGCCCTGCCGCGTAATCGAGCGGCAGGACGTGTGGGGAGAGGTCGCCTACAGAGTCTGGCTACCGGCCAAGGACGCGGTGGTGCGTGCCCGAGCGGCGGACCTTGCTGTGCTGGAAAGCGTTCGCCCGAGCGTGGATCAGATTCTGCACACCACGTCCGCAGCCAAGCTGCTGGATGCGCTGGAAGACAATCTGTTGCTGGCTCCGATCCAGTCCAGCGTAGTGCCGCTGCCGCACCAGTTATATGCTTTGAACCGCGCGGTCAGCCGCGACCGCATTCGCTACCTGCTGGCCGATGAGGTGGGCCTCGGCAAGACCATCGAGGCCGGTTTGGTGCTGCGTGAATTGAAGTTGCGTGGCCGGGTGAAGCGTATCCTGGTGGTGGCGCCCAAGGGGCTGGTACGCCAGTGGCAGACGGAAATGCGCCTGCACTTCGGCGAGAAGTTTCAGTTCATCGAGCCATCCGAGCTGGCGGCCTTCCGCCAGTGGCGCAGCGGGGGCGCGGGCGAGGAAGAGAACCTGTGGCGCATGCACGACCAGGTGATCTGCTCGCTGGATTCAGTGAAGCCGCTGGAGGGCCGTCGCGGCTGGAGCCTGGAACAACTGAACACCTACAACCGCGAACGCTTTGAGGACCTGATCTCGGCGTCGTGGGATTTGGTCATCATCGACGAAGCGCACCGTATGGGCGGCAGCACCGAGCAGGTGGCCCGCTACAAACTCGGTGCCGCACTGGCGGAGGCATCGCCCTATCTCTTGTTGCTGTCGGCCACGCCGCACCAAGGCAAGACCGATCAGTTCATGCGGCTGATGCAGTTGCTGGACCGTGAAGCCTTCCCGGATGAGAGCAGCGTCAGCCGGGACCGGGTGCGGTCCTACGTGATTCGCACAGAAAAGCGTGTGTCCATCAACGCCGAAGGCCAGCCGCTGTTCAAACCGCGTGTCACCCGGTTGCAGGCCGTTGCCTGGCAGGCCCGACATGGCGCGCAACAACGCCTGTATGAGGCGGTGACCGACTATGTGCGCCACGGCTACAACCAGGCTATGGCGGCCAAACAGCGCCACATCGGCTTTTTGATGATTCTGATGCAGCGGTTGGTGACGTCCAGCACGGCGGCCATTCGCACTACGCTGGAAAAGCGCCAGGCCCTGCTCGATGCTCCGCAGCCGCAGGCCAACCTGTTCGAGAACACCAGCTTTGAAGAGTGGACGGATCTTGACGGCCAGTCCCAGGTGGATTTGGCCATGCAGTCCAGCGGCTGGGAGTTGGAGAAATCCGAAGTCGAGATGCTGCTGAACCTAGCGCGCGAAACTGAAGCCGCTGGCACCGATGCCAAGGCTGAGTCACTGCTGGAGCTGATCTACAAGCTGCAGCAGGAGGAAGGCGACCCGGCCCTGAAGATGCTGATCTTCACCGAGTTCGTACCCACGCAAATGATGCTGGCCGATTACCTGGAGAGCCGTGGTTTCTCGGTGACGACGCTTAACGGCAGCATGGATCTGGAAACCCGCACGCGAGCGCAGCAGGCGTTCTCCAAGGATGTGCGCGTGCTGATTTCGACGGATGCCGGCGGTGAAGGTTTGAACCTGCAGTTCTGCCACGTCATCGTCAACTTCGACATGCCATGGAACCCGATGCGGATTGAGCAGCGCATTGGCCGTGTGGACCGTATCGGGCAGAAGCACGTGGTGCGTGCCATCAACTTCGTGCTTGAAGACACGGTGGAGCACCGGGTGCGCCAGGTGCTGGAGGAAAAGCTGGAGGTCATCGCGCAGGAATTTGGTGTCGACAAGGCGGGCGACGTCATGGATTCGGTCGAGGCTGATCCGATCTTCGACGAACTGTTCGTGCATGGCCTGCAGAACCCGGACGCCATTGAGCAGGAGTGCGACTCAGTGGTTTCGCAACTGCGATCCACACTCGCGGAGTCGAAAAAGAACAGCGGCCTGCTCACCACCCAACACGATCTGAACGCCGACGATGCCCGCAAGTGGCGCGATCACCCGGCGCAGTTCTGGTTGGAGCGCGCCATCACCAGCGGGCTGGCCGCCCGTGGCGGCTCGGCCACCAAGGTGGGCAATGCATGGCGGATGAAATGGGCAGACGGCAGTGAGTCGGCGCAGGCCTGTTTTGACGCCCGCACTGCGGATGAAAACCCGGAGTTGGAATGGGTCACGATGGAAGACCCGCGCGCCCGAGCTGTGATCAGTGAGCTACCGCGTTTTGTTGCTGGCCAACCACTGCCGGTGATCCGCGTGACCGGTTTGCCGGATTCGGTGCGCGGCATCTGGTCGCTGTGGGAGATTAGCTTGGCGGCTGAGGGGCTGAGTCGAAAGCGCTTCCTGCCGGTGTTCGTCAACGATGAAGGACGCCCATTCGTGCCGACCGCCAAACGTGTATGGGATCTGCTGCTGACTGAAACCGTGGATGTGCACGACGTGACTGGTGCCGAGGAATCGATGAAGTGGTTCGAGGCATCACATGCGGCTGCCAGTACCCAAGGTGAACGGGTCTTCACCGAACTGCTGACTGACCACGGCGTCCGGTTGAAGGAAGAACGCGAACGTGCGGTGTATGCCTTTGAGGCCCGAGGTCAGGTGATCGGGCGAATCGGTTTGCCCTCCGTGCGTGAGCATCGGCGCAAGCGACTGCAACAGGAACACGATGCTCGCATGGTCGCTTTGGATGACATGGAGGCCAGCGGGCCGGATTTGAATGCCGTAATGATGGTGCGCGTCTCCCGCGGCGTGCCCGGAGGACAGTTGGGATGAGTTTGTGGACGGCACGCATTCTCAGTCACTTCACGGCCGACCTTACCCGGCTGTGGGTGGCGTGCGACCCCGACGAGGTGCTACTCGATGAGAAGCTGCTAACCGAGCTGCGCAGCCGTGGTTTCGAGCTGATGCTGTATGAAGACCCTTTCGCGTTTCGAGCGGAGTATGAAGAGCGATACCGAGCCGCGTGGGATCGCAGTGAGCAAGGACCCGCCCTCTCACTGGTGCTGCATCTACGCAGCGCCGACGCAAATGAGTTGCCGTGGGACATCGTGCACCACGGTCGGGTGGTACAGCTCAGCCTTGCAGAGCTATTCCCCAGGCTGGCTTACAGCGCGGTGCAGCAAGTCGAGCCGGAGCATTTCGCAGACATGTTTCATGCCCACCAGACCGAGTTGCAGTCGGCCCGTGGGGAGAACGAGTCGAAGGACTTTATTCTCGAACACGTCTATCAACTGACGCCGCGTTCCATTCGCAACCCGGTGGACTTCTGGCGCGAGCTGCTGCGGATGCACTTTGCCAACCGCTCGTTGCCGCCGCTGTTCGCCCAGCACGCGGCAGACATCATTCAAGGCAAGGGGCTATTCGCGGGCCTGCCCGTCGCAACGTGGCTGGCGTCCAAGAGTGCGATGCTGCGCGTGGTCCAGGATGCCTGGTACCGCTATCTGTCGAAATTGGGGCTGGACGGTACCCGTACTGAGGAACCACCGCCACCTGATTACGTCGCCAAGCTCGAGATTCCGTTCGACCACTCCGATGTGCGGGTGCTGGTCGATTCCATGTTCCTCGACGGCAGCTTGCATCCGCTGCCGGTCCACAGTGTACCGGCGGGGATGCCGAACTGGATCAAGGCCGGGATCGTCCAGGACCCGGCAGCATTGGAGGCCTTGGTGCTCAAAGGCATCGATGGTCTGATCAAGGCAACTCCGACGGCTGCCTCTTCGTACAAGGAGTGGAGCGAGTTCGCCAAGCGCTACGGCGAGATCCTCGCGCGCACCCATGGTCTGCCCAGCACGGAAGGTAGCGAACACCTGCCGGTGATTCGGGATCGCATCAAGACTTTGCAGACGCAGGCAGACGAGCAACTTCAGGCCTGGGTCGCAGTCAAGCAATATGCCAATCTGATCCTGCAGCCGGTGACCAAAGGGCCGGTGATGGTGCACCACGTGCCTCGCTTCTTGCGCCATCGGCGATCCGCAGGGGAAACCAAGGTGGCTCTGCTGGTATTCGACGGGCTGGCCTTCGACCAGTGGGTGCAAATCCGTGAACGCCTGATTGCCACCACGAAACGTTTCGCGTTCGATGAGGGAACCGCATTTGCATGGCTGCCCACCGTGACATCGGTGTCGCGCCAGGCGCTGTTCTCAGGCCTAAAGCCACGTGAGTTCGACGACTCCATTGACCGGACCGACAAGGAGGAATCCTTGTGGAAGACGTTCTGGCAGAACGAAGGCGTCCACTCGAATGAGGTAATGTACCGACGCGCGTTGCGCCAGACTGATCAACTGGACGCGCTTGAAGCGGACTTGATCGACCGGCGCCCGAAGGTGGTTGGCCTGGTGATTGATGAGGTGGATGACCGGCTCCACAAGGAGCGGTCCAAGAAAGACGTGGCGATGTGGATCGGGAACTGGTTGACGACCGGTTTCGTTGCCCGGCTGTTCTCGCTGCTGCTGGACAAGGGATACCACATCTACCTCACGGCGGACCACGGCAACGTTGAGTCCACTGGCGTCGGCAGGCCCAACCAGGGCGTCAGTGCAGAGACCCGCGGCGAGCGCGTGCGGGTCTATCGGAGCGAACCGTTGCTAGCCGATTCTGCTGCGGCCTATCCCACCACAGTTAGGTTGGACATCGCTGGACTACCCGCGAACTTCATGCCCCTATTCGCAGGCGGACGAACCGCCTTTGTGCCGGAGGGCGAGCAGGTGGTGGTCCACGGCGGGGTGTCGATCGAAGAGTTGATCGTGCCCTTTGTGAAAGTCAGTTATGTGATTGGTACCGAATGAATTTATCAGCCCCAAAGATAGGCTTTGATCGGTTCATTCAGCTTGATTGGGCGGCTGCGGCACTGAATATTCGTGCAGGCGTGGCTGGGCTAGATGATCTGAATGCACTGCTCGATGCAGCCGAACTTAGCGTGGAAGCCAAAAAGAAGACACGCACCGTATTGAATCGGCTGTGGCTAGAGCCGCGTGCCGAACTGGTTGATTACGCGGATCGCGGCGTGGCCATCCACAAGACTCAGCCGGACATACCGGTCGCGGCACTGTGCTGGAGCATGTCCGTGGCGACGTACCCGTTCTTTGGCAAGGTGGCCGAGCTGGTGGGCCGGCTGTCCGCCATCCAAGGCGACTGCGCAGCCGCTGAAGTGCATCGCCGCATGAGCGAAACCTACGGAGAGCGCGAAGGCACCCGGCGCATGACCAACATGGTCATCCAGAGCCAGGCGAGCTGGGGCGCCGTTGAGCGTGTGGAAAAAGGCAAGCGGGTTATCCGGCTTGCCCCAATAGTGATCGATAACGACGAACTCTCAGCATGGCTGATTGAAGCTGCTGTGCGCTACGCCAGCAAGCCCGTTTCCGTGCCCAACCTGCAGTCGCTGCCCGTGCTGTTTCCGTTCAACTTGACGCGACCACTGGCCTACGTAGTGTCGACCAGTCCGAATCTTGAGCTCAGATCGGAAGGCCCTAGTAACCAGTTTGTCGCTTTGCGGACCACCTTTTGAGGATTGCGTCCGCCCCTAAACTTTCGAGGTTTAAAAGACTGGCATGGGCGGAGGCGCACTCAAGCCGGTCGGACTTTTACATTTCCTCGGCCATTTTGCTCACGGTTGCCGCAAGCGTATCTGGATCGATTTCGCCGATGGCGGCACTTCCGAAGCACGTCACAAAAGGAACCTATTTACTGATGAGCACGGAACACGAAATCGCGGATTTCGGACAGCAGCGGGAAGGTGACAATTGGCAGGGGGATGTCAGTGCACTAGCACATTCGTACCAATCGAGTTGATGCTCAGCGAGACTTTGTAGGAGTGTTCGGTCAGTTTTACCTGCGCTAGGACGAGACCGAGATGTGACGCACATGCTGAGGACACCAAGGGACTTAGCATGGTAGCCATGCGAGCCATTACGAAGGATCGAACAGGTGAATTGCGAGCGGCACTCTCTTCTTTGGCACTCTCTTCTTTTTTTGGCGGCAATAGCGCGTTATTTTGGACATTGCATTCGTCAATCTGGCTGATCTTCAATCAGCCAAGTGGACACGCGATGATGAAGAAGTTAAACGATTTAGATTATGACAACTTTGCTGAACTGGAGACGTCGTGGCAGTATGTTTCTGAGGGTTGGGGCGAACAAGCTGACGATTGACGAGCGCTGTCGCACGATTTATTCCCTCAGACCTGTACCGTTGTTTAAGGTGGAGAATCGTATTACTGGGACTATAAAACCATCCATCAGATACTCTTATCTGAATATGGAAAATCTGTGCCTATCCTTCTATTGTCGTGGAGGATAAAGTAGCAATATGGTAGCAACGAAAGAAGAACGATAGCTAAATGCTAACCTAACTCCTTGATTGATAGGCCGTGGCAGATTCGAACTGCCGACCAACGGATTAAAAGTCCTATCACTATTTTCTTGAAACAGTCGATGCCAAGTCTTGAACCACCAGATAGACGAATGCTAGGAAAAAGAAATTGCAAAAAGCTATATTGGATACAAATGGAAATGAGGGGAAGCCAAGAACAAGACCGATCTTTGACTACCACAAGCGTTTCGATTTAATAGATGCCCTCTTTAAAACACCGTCCTCTCGCTCTTTAATTTTTTGCTGAATTAGCAGAACATAGAATACGAGACCGCTTCGAGTTATAACAGCTATTAGAACGGGTAAAAATACGGGTAAAAAATGTTTATGAAAAGTAGGAGACAATCTTCCCTACTAGCTTTCAGAAGATTTTTAGATTCCGGCTCGGGGATTAAAGTTTGCGGAAGCTCTTTGTGAAGACCTGATTGAAAAAACGCGATAATTCTTCGGTCAGCGGGAGGTTGTACCTCCACCGCAGTTCGCCACCTGTTCGATCAACCTTTCACTCATGCCATTAGAATTTCTGGTATCAGCTTAAGAGATAATTGAGATTCCTGGTCCCCTGGATTATGGGTATCACAGAGGCTCCCGCCTTCAACTGATCCAGATAGTCAGCCCATTGCTGCATCATCATTCTGCGTTCTTTGAGGAATTTTGTACGGTTGTAAGCCGTACCCAAAGTGTCAGGAACGCGATGAGCTAGTTGATGCTCGATTATTTCCGGTGCAAAGCCCATTTCCTGATGAAGGATTGTTCGCGCCATCGCCCTAAACCCGTGGCCTGTCATCTCATCTCGGGTGTCATACCCCATGCGTTTTAGAGCCGCATTAACTGCTCCATCACTCATCGCCCTCTCATTACTGCGTGCACCAGGAAAGACAAATTCAGTATGACCGGTGAGGGGGTACAATTCGTGTAGGATGTTCACGGCTTGTGACGCAAGTGGAACAATATGATCATTTTTCGTCTTGGTGACCCAAAATTTCCACTCAGCTTTGTCCAAGTCAAATTCTCGCCAGCGTGCGTGCCGAAGTTCACCCGGGCGAACGAAAAGCATGGGGGCCAGTTTCAAGGCGCATTGCACGATAAATGTACCTTTGAACGCGTCTATGGCGCGTAATAGGGCACCAACCTCAAGCGGTTCAGTGATGGCCGCAAAATGACCTCCTTTTGCTGGGGGCAGGGCGCCCCGCAAGTCCGGAGTGGGATCGCGTTCAGCGCGGCCAGTTGCAATTGCATAGCGGAACACTTGGCTACAATTCTGATGGGCGCGGTGTGCGGTATCCAACGTTCCTCGCCCTTCAATACGCCTTAGCAAAGCCAAAATTTCCGGTGCGGCAATTTCTGCTATCGGTCGCGTACCTATCCAAGGAAATACATCGTTCTCTAGACGCCTAAGCGTTCGATGAGCATGACTTTTTGACCAGCCTGGGCGGTATTTCGAGTGCCATTCACGCGCGATAACTTCAAAACTGTTTCCTGCCCGTTCCACTCGCGCTGTCTTCTGCGCTTTGCGGTTTACAGAAGGATCAACTCCTTGTGCATGCAGCTTGCGTGCTTCATCACGACGGGCGCGAGCGTCCTTTAGACCGACCTCAGGATAGGCGCCTAACGACAGCAACTTTTCTTTGCCATCAACGCGGTATTTTAAACGCCATAATTTACCACCCGCAGGGGTTATGTAAAGAAACATTCCCTTCTCGTCAGCCATCTTGTATGGCTTGTTACGCGGCTTCGCAGTTCGAATCGCAGTGTCTGTAAGGGGCATTGGGGGTATCCTTTTGCATTCTGGCAGGAATACCCCCAACTATACCCCCTTTCTGGCTAAGTTTGTAGTGAATATCTATGGAGTTCTTTGGACAAATTAAAAGCAAAGATCATTGTATTTATTGAATATATTGGATGTGTTTGGATTTTGCTGGACTATCTTTTGGTGGGCGGTACTGGGATCGAACCAGTGGCTTCCACCGTGTGAAGGTGGCACTCTACCGCTGAGTTAACCGCCCGTTACTTGACGTTATCCTGAAGTTGATAACGGTTGAGGGAGGCGCAATTAGAGCATAAATCGAGGATTTCGGTCAATTCGCATGTTCTGAGAACTGCCTCGAAATTATAGGAGGAGTTTTCCCGGACTTTGCTGTTGCGTCGAACATCAAAAGGTCTATGGGTTTCCCACTTTCGTGGGAACGACGAGACTCGAAGTCAAATAATCCGCGAAGGCAGCGTCACGACGAAGCGGTGAAGGCAACGTCAGGACGTAATCAGCGAAGCCAACGTTAAAAAGCTATAACTCGGCAACACGTCCATGGCTCGCGTAAAATAGCACTTTTCCAATTATACAGTCGGCATTTGAAGCCGGCATCCACTTCATGATTCGCACCCGTTTCGCTCCTAGTCCCACAGGTTATCTTCACATTGGCGGCGCTCGTACGGCGCTGTTTTCCTGGGCTTATGCCCGCAAGCATGGCGGCAAGTTCGTCCTTCGGATCGAGGATACGGATCTGGAGCGTTCCACCGCTCAATCAACTCAAGCGATTCTGGATGGTATGGCGTGGCTGGGGTTGGACTACGACGAGGGGCCGTTTTACCAGATGCAGCGGCTGGCGCGCTACCATGAAGTAGCGGAGCAGTTGTTGCGCACGGGCCATGCCTTTTACTGCTATTGCAGCAGGGAAGAGTTGGATGCAATGCGGGAGCAACAGCGCGCAGCGGGCTTGAAGCCCCGCTATGATGGTCGCTGGCGTGATTCCAGAGAAACGCCTCCTGCCGGTGTTAAGCCCGTCGTGCGGCTGAAGAATCCGCTGGATGGGGAGGTAACATTCAAGGACTTGATAAAGGGTGAAATCACCGTTGCCAATAGCGAGCTGGATGATCTCGTCCTGCTGCGCGGGGATGGAGTGCCGACTTATAACTTTGGCGTGGTGATAGACGATCTTGATATGAACATTACGCATGTGATTCGGGGTGACGATCACGTGAACAACACGCCGCGCCAGATCAATATACTGAAAGCGTTGGGTGCGCCTCTGCCGCAATACGCGCATGTGCCGATGATTCTCGGTGCGGATGGTGAACGCTTGTCGAAGCGGCATGGTGCGGTTTCGGTGATGCAATACCGTGAAGATGGTTACCTGCCAGAGGCGTTGGTGAATTATCTGGCCCGGTTGGGCTGGTCGCATGGCGATGAGGAAATATTCAGCCGGGAGCAGTTGGTGGAGTGGTTCGATTTATCCAATATCAATCGCTCACCGGGGAAGTTCAATCCGGAGAAGTTGCAATGGCTCAACCAGCAGTACCTGAAAACGGCGGATAACGAGCGGCTGGCGGAATTGGTAAAGCCTTTTCTTGCTGCGGATGGCTGTGACGTTACTGGCGGAAGTGTCCCCGATTTGCGCAAGGTCGTGAATCTGCTCAAGGAGCGCGTCAATACCGTTGCGGAACTGGCGGATGCAGCCGTTTATTTCTTCCACCCGCTGGAGCCTGCGGAGGAACTGAAGGCGCAGTACTTCACCGCCGAGGCTAAAGTTCCGATTCTCGATTTGCGGACAAAACTTGCAACGGTCGAATGGGAAGGCCATGCCATCAACGACGCAATCAAGGCCAGGGCTACGGCACACGGCGTGAAGATGCCGAAGGTGGCAATGCCGCTGCGTGTCATGGTTACAGGGGAGGCGCAGACCCCGGCGATCAATGTGGTGCTGGAATTGCTGGGCAGGGAGGAAACGCTGCGGAGAATGGACAAGCAACTTGAGTACTTCCCGAACTGATATATGACGCGGTTTCAGCTTAGCCAGGACCAAACGCCGGGAATATTCGATGAGCTCATCCTGCCCCGTCCCCTTCGACAAGGCCTAGGGCGAATGGGTGCCTGTCAGGGGATGATGAGGATGATATACTTCATCTGTACATTGACGGGAAAAATAGCGGTCAGTATAATTCGCCTTCTTTTGCCGGGGGTATAGCTCAGCTGGGAGAGCGCTTGCATGGCATGCAAGAGGTCAGCGGTTCGATCCCGCTTACCTCCACCAGTTTATGGCAATATCACAAACTGACGGCAAACGGCTTTTAAGCATTTCAAAGTCCTCTGGTCCCCATCGTCTAGAGGCCTAGGACATCACCCTTTCACGGTGAGTACGGGGGTTCGAATCCCCCTGGGGACGCCACTAATTTCCAAGGTGAAATCCCGGACTGTGTGATAAATACAACAGTCCGGGATTTGCCAGTTGAATCCGAATCAGCCTTGCTTCAGCTCTTTCTGACATAGGGGCTTCTTTCCTGAAGTCGTGGCAAGAAATCCGGAAACTGGAAAATAATAAATCCAAGTTGCTGATTGATAGGGAATTCTATTTCCTTTTCATGGTAATGGGTGACAAGGGAGATTTCGGATAATCGTGATTTCGTTGAAACGAGGGTTAAAATTTTTCCCCCAGGCCAGGAGTTGATGAGAAAGTGGCTCTTGACATTCAGCGTCATCCCATACAAAGTATTGGTTCCAGAAATGCCATTTAATTAAAACCAACTAAACTTTGAAAGGAAACTAATGATGAAAATAAACAAGGCAATGTTTGCAGGTCTGGCTTTTGGCATGCTGTTGACGGGTGCGGTGCACGCAGCAGAACAAAAATTCACGGTGGTTATCAATGCCTATGACACCACGATTCCTGAACTCAATGTTGAAGGTGTTACGGTCAAGAATATCCGGGCCTTTAATGTTCTCAACGAGCCGGAAGCACTGACGGTCAAGAAAGGTAATACCGTAAAGGTCACCATTGAGAACAAATCGCCCATCAGCGAAGGATTTTCCATTGACGCATTTAAAGTCTCCGAAGTAATCAAGGCAGGGGAAACCAAGACCATCAGCTTCAAAGCGGACAAGTCCGGCGCCTTCACCATCTGGTGCCAGCTTCATCCCAAGAACATCCACCTGCCCGGTTCTCTGAACGTCATCGATTAATTCGATTGATCTGATGCTGCTGAGGGAGCAGCATGGGCGGTGAAAGATAGTCAGTTGCAGTTAAATTAAAAACCCGCCATTTGGCGGGTTTTTAATTTATGCCTTTAACCCAAAATGAAGTGTTTTTGACGGTGGGTGCAAGTCAGTAAGACACATAGGGAAACGAAAAGCCGAAGTGCTTTCAGCCCGTCACGTTTCTCCAAATGTCTTCATTACTTGGCTACACATATCCCTTTGCAGTCAAGCCCATCCTTGGTGGGGTCGCAGTTATCCGATGGGTCGTCGATGCAAATCATGCCGCCTGCGCATTTGATTCTGCTGGGGCCAGCGCAAGGTTGCTTGACTGTTGATTCTTTCCCCCCACCCATTGCACACTTGCCCGGACAGTTCAGACCGTCTTTAGTGGGATCGCACTTGTCAGACGGATCATCTACACAGGACATACCCCTTGGGCATTTAATTACGCTAGGCCCGCCGCAAGGCAGCTCTTTTGGCAGTTCTTTTTTATCCATATGGTGGGATTCCGAATCGGATTTATGGCCTTCATGCATCCCATCCTGTGCCTGAACATTTCCTCCCAAACCCATAGCTAAGCCCAGAGTCAACGCAAGCAATGTTGTGAATCTGGCAGCCACGCTAAAAACAGAATAATTTTTCATGTCAACTCCCTTTGAAATGAAGAAAAAAAGCAAATGACCGAGAACTCCCTCTTGCTGATACTATTTATTGTTTATTAGTGGTGATCGGGTTTCTTATAAAAGAAATGAAGCACAAAAAATCACGACAATTTTAGGAGCGGAAAACTGTCGCGTTCTGTGCGGTGACGCACCTATTGCAGAGGTCGAATTTGCACAGGTGTGAGTGCCGCGTCATAATCCTGACTATGGCTCGTTAACTGGCAGAAAAGCATGGATGACGTTTCCTGGAGCGATGAAGAACTGAGGGCTTCCGTTGAAGCTTACGTTGAGATGCAGCGCAATGAGCGCACGGGACAACTCATTGTAAAGAAGCAGTATTACAGAAAGCTGGTGGAAATGTTCGGCCGCAGCGAAAAGGTTTTTGAATCCCGCATGCAGAACATTTCCTATGTCCTTTCGCTGATGGGACGCGGATGGATGTCCGGACTGAAGCCGGCAAAAGATATCGAGCCTCTGGTTGCTGCGCGGATCGAACAATTACTGGAGCAGACCAGCGGACAAAAGGGGACTCCAGTAGCCGCCTTTGAAATTGCAGTGCGCGAGGCAGCAGAACAGAAAGGTCTTCCCAAGCCCAGCGGTAATGCCCATCCTAAACGCAGACGCATATCTGTGGCGCAATTGCAGCGTGATCCCGGCGTGAAGGCATGGGTGTTGCAGCAGGCGGCAGGAACATGCGAATCATGCGAAAAACCCGCTCCATTCCAGGGGTTGGATGGATTACCTTATCTTGAATTGCATTACGTTCAGGGCTTGGCCGATGGAGGAGCCGATGCTGTTTCCAATGCAGTGGCGCTATGCCCCAATTGTCATCGCGAGATACATCATGGCGCCAATGCTCACGCGGTGGAGGCGTGGTTGTATGACACCGTCCAGAGACTGGAGCGGGATTAAATAAAGAAGGTCGGGTCGAAATCATGAATTCGGAGGATAGCTGATGCTCTGGCAGGCCATGACCGCAGCGCGCGATCTCGGACGCCTGCATGAGATTGCCTCAATCCTCATACGGCATGGTTTCGGGGATGTGGTGCGCCGGCTCGGGTTTGCCCATGTGCTGGAGCGTGCTGGACGCGCGTTGCACTGGAGTGAGGCCACCGAACTGGCGCAGCTTGAGCCTCAAGCGAGTGTGCGGCGGGCGATGGAGGAGATGGGACCCACCTTCGTCAAGCTTGGCCAGATTCTGGCAACACGCGTCGATCTTTTCGATCCCGAATGGATCGCTGAATTCAGCAAGCTGCAGGACAGTACACCTGCTTCCCCTTATTCCGAGGTCCATCAGCAGCTCACTGAAGATCTGGGGGCTCCCCCGGAGGAAATATTTGCCGCCTTTGAGCCGGAGCCGTTTGCCGCTGGCTCTATTGCTCAGGTGCATCTTGCACGCCTGGAAGATGGCACCGAAGTTGTGGTCAAGGTGCGGCGACCCGGCATTCGAGCGGTGGTTGAAGCTGACTTGCGCTGGCTCTCAAGGCTTGCCGAGCTCATCGAAACCAGCAACTCAGAACTGCGCCACTTCCACTGGCAGGAAGTGGTTGCGCAATTTACGCAGTCGCTCCGGCGTGAGCTCGATTTTGGCGCGGAGTGCCGCCATGCAGAACGTGTTGCTTCGAACTTCGCCGGCTACTCCGACGAGGCCTCACCCGTTTTGCCCCTGGCACATCCTTCTGCCGACGAGGATGAATCTTCTTCATTACTTCCCCTCATTGTCATTCCCAAGGTCTATTGGCAATGGACGGGTGAACGCGTGTGTGTGCAGGAGTATATTCGAGGCATCCCTGGTCGCGATGTTGCGGCGGTCGATCGGGCTGGCCTCGACCGCAAGGTCCTCGCCCGCCGCGGGGTGGGAGCGGTGATAAAAATGATCCTGGTGGATGGGTTGTTCCACGCGGACCCCCATCCCGGCAACCTGTTTTATCTTCCGGGCAACCGGATTGCCTTCATCGATTTTGGCATGATCGGCCTGCTGGGGGAGGCACGGCGCGGAGAACTGATCCATCTTTTACTCGGGTTGGTTCAGTCTGATTCCGCTGCGGTGGCCGATGTATTGCTCGACTGGACCGGGGAGGGTGATGTCAACGAAGAAGCGCTTAAGACTGAAATCCAGCTGTTTGTCGATCAATATCTGGGTGTCCCTCTAAAGCAGCTCAAGCTTGGCTCCATGCTTGCAGACCTTGTTGCCATCCTGCGCGCGCATCGGCTGCACCTGCCGCCTGATCTTGCGCTCTTTTTCAAGGCATTCATTACGCTTGAGGGTACGGGAAGAGAGCTCGATCCGGAGCTGGATATTGCAGGCGAAGCACTGCCCCTGTTGCGGGATGCAATGGCAATCCGTTACGCGCCGGCCGCAATGGCAAAGCGTGGATGGCGTACAGCCATCGAGCTGGCAAGTCTACTAAGCAATCTGCCTCGCGATCTCTCGCGATTGTTGCGTTCTGCCCGTCGGGGCAAAGTGGATATTCATATCGAGGTGGCGCATCTCAAGCACGTGGGTGATCAACTGGACGGCGCGGTCAATCGTCTGGTCGTGGGTATCGTGGTTGCCGCTGTCATTGTGGGTTCCTCGGTCGTGATGGCAGTCTCCACTGGGCCAACTCTATGGGGCCTTCCTTTTTTCAGTCTGCTGGGTTTTGCCTGTGCAACGATCGGCGCAATATGGCTGCTTTCGGCGATTTCCCGCGCCAACAAGGCCGATCGCGAGAGAAGGCCCCGCGGCGACTGATTGCGAACACAGGACTGTACTTCTTCCTTTGAGTGATTTTATTGCTTCCTTCCAGTTGCAGAAACCAGAATAGAACAATGAGAACAATCAATTTCTTACAAACCCTCACTTTGACAGCCGCCATCGTACTGGTGGGCGGTTGCTCGACAACGCAGCGCAACACTCAGTCATCAAGAACAGCTGTTGAACAGCTCCTCCTGAGTGAAGCAGTAAAAAGAAGCTTTCCCAATGATTCAGGTGAATTTCTGTCCATTCCCCGCGGAGCGAGCGTGTCGATCAATACGGTAGGGATGACGGGCGATCAGGCTTTTCTGCAGCAGGTTTTAGCCGGATGGCTTGGACAGCAAGGCTATCTGGTACAGAAGGACGGCAAGGATGCCACCCACCGGGTCGACGTGGTCGTGGAGGCCCTGGGAACAGAATTGTCCGGGACATTCATGGGAATGCCCCCGGTCCAGAGTCAGTTCATTCCATTTTCGCTGCCGGAATTGGCGCTCTATAAATCCCAGTATCAGACGGGATATGCGAAATTTCACCTGAATGTCTTTGGCTTGCCGACCGGGAATTTTCTTGGATCGACCTCTTTCGTGGCGGATGCCTATTACAATGACTACACGGTTCTCTTCGTGTTGTCGCATACCTTTACAGATCTTCCATCCGTTCCGGAATTCGGCTCCTTCAAGCGCAGACCTGCCCGTTCCCGGACGGAGAACTAGGCAGAGTAAGCAGGAGCATTGCGCGCAGTTCTTGTACAATCTCATGCAGCGCATTCCGGAAGTCGGCATCAAGCAGGTGGCGAATTTTCAACGCCACGATAAGCTTATGCCCGTTTCGCGTCCGGCTCCAGTTTTCCATCTGGAGGCTTTTTTCGATTGCTTCCGCCCGTCTGGCATCGGAAAGATAGAAAAAATCGCAGCAGCACCTTCGTTCTGAGCCTGGGGCGGGAGGCGTCCGGCAGGAAGCACAGGCGTTGAACAGCGCCGGTGGAGGTGTCAGGAGATATTCGAAGCCAAGCTGTTCGGTATTGGCAGCAGAATGTTCATTGGCCGGCTTTACTCCGGTGATCAACGCCGCAAAGCTTTTTGTGGTGGTGTCGTCCCCGCTTTTATCCGGAACCTGACCGAGTGTTGCAGCGCAAACTCTGATTTGCAAAAGGAGGATCTGCAACCCGTAGCCTCTCCATTCCTTCTTTACGTAACACATCCCCAGTTCTTTTTCGGCAGAGCCCGGCAGGTCGAACACACCAGCGCCTGCCATGAAACTACCCACGGCATTCTCTATGACAAAAAACAGACCGTTCTCGACTGCGGTCTTGAATTCATCATAAGGGCGCCACAGAAGGTTTGCGGATTCTTCCAGTGGCAGTTCTGCGACAGCTTGCCGATATTCCGCCAATATGTGCTCAACATCCCTAAGGCCTGCTGCCCGGATGGTTGCATGAGTAGTGCCTGACATCTCGCTCTCCTGTCGCGCTTGTCGAATTCCCGATGACAAAAAGGAAAAAAGGAGGAGTTACGGTAGACACCAACACACACCGGAACACCCCTCCTGGAATAGCGCTGTTAGATGGGATCTATTCCACAGAATTCAACCCCGATGGCCAAATCCGTGGACATCAGCCGATTTTTGAACAAGCCATTGCATGACTTGAGATAATGGTTTGACACAAAACAGAAAAGAATATATAAATAATTGCATGGGTGCATGTTGAGTGCTTTGGATTTTTGGCAATGGGGTATGGAAAGTAATGGTTACGGTAGAGCAGTATCGGCAGCTTTGCGCGGAATGGAGGGGGGATGCGGCGGAATTTTCCTGGCTGGTCCAGCATGGCGATATTGCGGGAGTCTCGCAGCGTGCCATTGCAGCCGAGTTCGAATTTGCTCCGTCCACGGTTTCGCGATGGGCAACGGGTGAGGCGCTTCCTCACAGGCGTGTCCAGAAGCTGGTAGTGGGCGCACTGGAAAAAAAGGCGCGGCGGCTCGAACAGGCTTGCGCCAGCGCGTTTCTTCCAGTTAAAAAAGAAGTAGACGCCGCGCAATCCCGGCCACGGGTATAAGACTCTTCAATCGACATAAGTACGTCCTGACACTCCATTTGCAAAGCGATGAACGCTTACGAAGTCAATTTTGACGGATTGGTAGGCCTTACGCACAATTATGGCGGACTGGCGGTAGGAAACATCGCCTCTGCGGAGAGTGCCCTGACAAGTTCCAATCCCCGCGAAGCCGCATTGCAGGGGCTGGAAAAAATGAAACGGCTTTCTGATCTCGGCATCAGGCAGGGCGTTCTGCCGCCACAAGACCGTCCAGCTGTCTCAGTGCTCCGAAAGCTGGGATTTGTCGGGGAGGACGCAGCCGTCATCCGGTGCGTGGCAACGGTTGCCCCTGGGCTTCTGCGCGCGTGCTCGTCGGCATCCAGCATGTGGGTGGCCAACGCCGCCACTGTTTCGCCAAGCGCCGATACCGAGGATGGCAAGGTACACCTTACGGCTGCCAATCTGCCCTCGCAACTTCATCGAAGCATCGAGGCGTCTGTTACCAGTGCCGTTTTGAAGCGGGTGTTCAGCGATGAGCGCTATTTCGTGCACCACGATCCCTTGCCATCCAATCTTTATTTTGGCGATGAGGGCGCCGCTAACCATATGCGCTTCTGCCCGAATCACGGTGAAGCCGGAGTGGAGGTTTTTGTCTTTGGCCGCTCTGCCAGCCGCGATATTCCCAAGCCTCTGCGATTTCCAGCACGCCAGTCGCTGGAGGCCAGCGAAGCGATTGCGAGGTTGCATCGAATCAAGCGTGGAAAGGAACTGTTTGTGCAGCAAAATCCTGCGGCCGTTGATGCAGGGGCGTTTCATAACGACGTGCTGGCGGTGACAAACTGCAATGTCCTGTTTTATCACCATGCGGCATACCCGGAGTGGGAGGAGACCGAAGCTAAAATTACAAAGGCATGCGGCTGGCCCGTTCACTTCATCAGGGCTGGGGAAGAAGATATTACGCTTGCGGAGGCGATCAGGACTTATCTCTTTAACAGCCAACTCCTTACTCTTCGTGGTAACGAAATGATGATCCTCGCGCCTGCGGAATGTCAGGAATCTGACTTCGCCAGAACCTTTCTCGAACGAATTGTGCAGGATGGGGCTAATCCCATTGCGCATGTCGAGTACGTAAATTTGCGCCAAAGCATGAAAAACGGGGGAGGGCCTGCCTGCCTGCGACTTCGTGTCGTGCTAACCGAACCGGAACTCGATGCTGTGCAAAAAAACAGCCGTGTGGTTTTTGACGAGTGCCTCTACAATGAACTCAAGGCATGGATCGAAAAGCATTACCGCGAGCGCCTCTCACCAACTGATCTGGATGATCCGGCTCTCCTGCGGGAAAGCCGCGCTGCACTGGATGAACTGACGACTATACTGGGACTTGGCTCGCTGTACGATTTCCAGAGGCCTTAAACCTTGTCAGCATTTTTAGCAGCAATCGGCATTGGAATTCGGAAGCGCTGCCAAATCTCAACAAACACCTCTGCCAACCATTCCCGGAGGAATTCATGGCAATTACGCTCAATCACACCATCGTACCGGCGCGCGACAAGGAGGAATCCGCGCAGTTCTATTCGAGAATATTCGGTTTCAGATATGTCGGCCCGTTTTCCCGCTTCATCGTGGTAAAAGTGAACGATACACTTTCTCTGGATTTCGATAGCCGGGAAAAATTCGATTCGAACCATTATGCATTCAAGGTAACAGAGCGGGAGTTCGACGAAATCTTCGCCAGGTTGAAAGCAGAGAATATCAAGTATGGCAGTGGCCCCTTCGATCCGGAAAACATGAGCATCAATCACAACGATGGTGGGCGTGGTGTCTATTTCTGGGACCCGGCAGGCCACCTGCTGGAAATGTTGACGGTTGATTACAAGATTTCTTGAAGCATAAGTTGTCCGGATATATTCCACCTTGCCGATATCTTTTGATGACAGAAGAAGCGGTCAATCTTCTATATTGATGAGCTTGCCAACGATGGCTTAGAATTCTATGCCAACCTTGCAGAATATCGCATGGGAAACAATAACCTGAAATTGGGGGGGTGCTATGAAAAAAAGCATCTGGTTGATGGTTGTTCCTCTGACCATCGGATTGGTCGGATGCAGCAGCGTACCGGAAAAGGGTACAAAAATTACTCATGCACCCAGAGTTACTCATGCACCCGGGGCCATGGTAAACCTGGAAAATACCTCGCTGGTGAAGAAAATGCTATATGAGCAGTACAATCAGTGGAAACATACCCGATATCGGATGGGTGGCATGAGCAGGAGTGGCGTCGACTGCTCCGGTTTTATTCAGGTGACATTCAAGACAAAGCTGGGTGTGGTATTGCCGCGCTCGACCGAGTTCCAGGCGCAACTGGGAGAGAGTGTCAGTAAAAGCGAACTGAGGGCGGGAGATCTTGTTTTTTTCAAGACCCGCTGGAGTGGCCGGCATGTAGGTGTCTATATCGAGGACGGCAGATTTCTCCATGCTTCGAGCACCTACGGCGTGACTATTTCAAAATTGAACGAGAGCTACTGGAAATCTGCCTACTGGAAAGCGAAGCGGCTGGATATGTAAGGAACTCTTCCTGTTGTTTCCGCTGTTATATTACGGTTTCATTATTGTCCCTGGAAAATCCAGGGCCTCGAGATAGAGGCAGGTGGAAGCACCGGCCTTATTTTTAATATTGATCCAGCCCAAACCAATAATGGCGTGCTTTGAACGTTACTGGATACCGGCTTCCGCCGGTGTGATGTCTGTACTGTCTGCTCGCCGAATTAATAACAAATCGTCAAAAGATTCTATCCGATGGTATTATTCAAGCAGGCAGTCTGATACGTGCCTGAGTTCTATCTGCACTTGAGCATTTTCTTAACAGTTCTCCTCCTGGGCATGAGGATACTGCCTATGCCCGATCCATCCGCATCTCATCTTGAGAACTTCCGGACAAGTCCTTACAGGGTGTTTGCCCAGAGGTTCCTGGCTGCTCGCGCTCTTGTATCCTTCTCCGGAAAGTGCCGATCGGCACGGGTGGGGCTTGTTCGCAGTAAATCATATCGATAGTTCATGTCGTTGATCTGGATAGTTATCCTGCCCTTCATCGGTAGCCTCTGTGCCGCATTTCTGCCATCCCACGCGCGCAACGTCGCCGCCTGGCTTGCGGGTACCGTTGCGGTAACGTGCGTCATTCTCACTGTCCGGTTGTATCCGCCAATAGCTGAAGGGGAGGTGATACGGGAAGCGGTGCACTGGATTCCACAATTGGGTCTCGACTTCACGTTTCGCCTGGATGGCTTTGCCTGGCTGTTCGCAATGCTGGTTACAGTGATGGGAGCCCTGGTTGTACTGTATGCGCGCTATTACATGGCAGCGCAAGACCCGGTTCCCCGTTTTTTCTCGTTCTTTCTCGCTTTCATGGGCGCGATGCTGGGTGTCGTGCTGTCCGGCAACCTGATTCAACTGGTGGTGTTCTGGGAATTGACCAGTTTGACGTCTTTCATGTTGATAGCATACTGGTATCACCGGCCGGATGCCCGCCATGGCGCGCGCATGGCATTGACCGTGACAGCGGCCGGTGGGCTTTGCCTGCTTGCCGGAGTCCTGATGCTCGGATGGGTAGCGGGGAGCTACGATCTGGATCGTGTGCTTGCCTCGGGCGATCTGATCCGCGCACACTCCTGGTATGTGCCCATGCTGATCCTGATCGGGCTGGGAGCATTGACTAAAAGCGCACAATTTCCATTTCATTTCTGGTTGCCGCATGCCATGGCGGCGCCTACACCCGTATCTGTCTATCTCCATTCGGCAACGATGGTCAAAGCCGGGGTTTTCCTGCTTGTCCGGCTCTGGCCTGTGCTTGCGGGTACCGACGAATGGTTCTGGATGATCGGCACGGCAGGTCTCCTGTCGCTCGTGCTGGGTGCATACGCGGCGGTATTTCAGCAGGATATGAAGGGTGTGCTGGCCTATTCCACCATCAGCCATCTGGGTCTGATTACGCTGCTGCTTGGGTTGAATAGTCCTCTCGCGTTGATAGCCGCAATTTTTCATATCATGAACCACGCTACATTCAAGGCATCGCTTTTCATGGCGGCAGGCATGGTCGACCATGAAACCGGCACGCGCGATTTATCGCGCTTGAGCGGTTTGCGGCGTGCCATGCCCATCACCGCTACGCTGGCCGGGGTGGGTGCTGCGTCGATGGCGGGTGTGCCATTGTTCAATGGTTTTCTTTCAAAAGAGATGTTTTTTACCGAGACTGTGTTTGTCATCGGGCACCCGATCACACGTATCGGCCTGCCGGCAATGGCTGTGGTGTGGGGAATACTCAGCGTTGCCTATTCGCTGCGTTTTATTCTGCAGGTGTTTTTCGGGCCTCCGGCGGAAGATCTGCCGAAAAAACCCCATGAGCCGCCACGCTGGATGCTGTTTCCCAGCGCGCTGCTTGTCACGGCCTGCCTTGTAGTTGGAATGTTCCCCGCCAGGACCGTGGGGTCGTATCTGAACATGGCTTCGCGGTCCGTACTTGGAGAAAACACCCCGTTCCATAGCCTCGCGGTGTGGCATGGCTTCAATCTCCCTCTCATGATGAGTCTGGCCGCGATGGTAGGCGGAATCCTCCTGTATCGGGCGCTAGGAGAATATCAGCAGGGCACGACAGTGGTACCGCTGATCGAGCGTTTCGACGGCAAGCGTATTTTCGAATTCATGCTCGAAAAGCTTGACAGGCTGGCAATGCGCCTTTTGCGATGGTTTTCCACCGAGCATCTGCAGGTCCAGATGCTGCTGCTTATCATCGCCGTGTTTGCCAGCGCGCTGATACCGCTCTCCAGCGGTGGCTTGCCCGAGGGCGATAAAACGCCGCTTCCGGTTGAACCGGCTTTTGCGGTGTTGTGGCTGATCGGTGCGGTCTGTGCAATCGCGGCTGCTGCACAGGCAAAATATCACCGGCTTGCTGCATTGACCCTGTCAGGCGTGGCGGGGCTCGCAACCTGCATGACCTTCGTCTGGTTTTCCGCGCCTGACCTGGCGCTGACGCAGCTTATCGTAGAGGTCGTCACACTTGTCCTGCTTCTGTTGGGTCTGCGCTGGCTGCCGCCGCGCGATAAATCGCTGGACCATGAAACAGTGCCGCTTCCGGTGCGTATGCGAGCCGAGGGTCGCCGGTCGCGGGATCTGGTGATCGCGATTTGTGCGGGTATCGGTATCACCGGATTGAGCTACGCAATTCTGACCCGGTCTGCCGGGGAAGGCATCTCGCCTTTTTTTATCGAAAACTCACTGCCTCTGGCAGGTGGATCGAACGTCATCAATGTGATACTGGTTGATTTCCGGGGCTTCGATACGATGGGTGAGATTACTGTGCTGGGCATCGTGGCATTGACTGTGTTCGCGCTGTTGCGGAGGTTCCGCCCTGCTGCCGAGGCCATGGCAGTGCCTGCAAAACAGCAGGAGCAGGATGCACAGAGCGGAGCATTGCCGTCAGATCCGCATGCGTTGTTGCCTGCTGGGCCAATGATGGTGCCGGCGGTGTTCGTGCAGTTGCTGCTGCCTGTTTCGGGCATGGTGGCAATTTATTTTTTATTGCGCGGGCACAACGAACCGGGCGGTGGCTTCGTGGCGGGGCTGATCGTTACGACAGCGGTCATTCTGCAATACCTCGTGGGAGGCACTGCCTGGGCGGAATCCCGTACCCGTATTTTCCCCCAATACTGGCTTGCAGCGGGGTTGTTGTGTGCTGCCGGCGCAGGTATGTCAGCGTGGCTGGCGGCGCGTCCATTTCTTTCTGCATTGGCGTGGCATGGCACTTTGCCAATAATCGGCGAAATGCACCTTTCAACGGTGTTGCTGTTCGATCTGGGAGTCTTTTTTCTGGTGATTGGCGCAGCGGTGTTGATCCTGGTGGCGCTTGCCCACCAGTCACGGCGCGCGCACCGCAAGCAGGAGGTTGCAGAAGTTGAGACGCCGGTGGAGGTGCCGGATTCGCCGGCAGGGCAAGGCGCTAGCGGTCATGCATCCGCCTCGCTATTTGCCCCCGTCGTTCCAATGGCTCCAACTGACTATCCGCCTGTGGAAGCCGAAAGGCAAAAGCTTCCCCATGTTTTGCCCCCGAAGGAAAGGGAGGATTGATGGAGGCAATCTATGCGCTTGCTATTGGTGTTCTGACGGCTTCGGGTGTCTGGCTGGTGCTGCGCCCCCGCACCTTCCAGGTCATCATGGGACTTTCTCTGCTGTCGTACGCGGTCAATCTGTTCATCTTCGGGATGGGGCGACTGATGATAGGAGGCGCGCCAATCATCGAAACCATGGCACAGGCAGATCCTTCCTTGTATGACGACCCCGTGCCACAGGCGCTTGTGCTCACCGCAATCGTCATTGGTTTTGCCATGACTGCGCTCTTTCTGGTTGTGTTGCTGGCTTCACGTGGTTTGACGGGCAATGATCACGTCGATGGGGATCCGGAAGCATGAATGGCTGGGTGAATCATCTTCCGATATTTCCGATAGTGATCCCATTGGTTGCGGGAGCAGTCATGCTGCTGTTCGCCGAAGCCCGGCGTGCCCCGCGTACCATTATCGCTCTTGTTGCCACCCTGGTGAATTTACTCGTGGCACTCGCGCTCGCCTATATTGCAAGCGATGCTGTTCCGAGCATCTGGCCGGATGGAATCGCGGTATATCTGCTCGGTGGGTGGCAGGCGCCCTTCGGCATCGTGCTGGTGCTGGATCGATTGTCTGCTCTGATGCTGGTGCTCAATGCGGTGCTGGCATTGACTTCCCTGATCTACGCGCTGGCGCGCTGGCGCAAGGCTGGTCCTCATTTCCAGTCGTTGTTCCAGTTCCTGATCATGGGGGTAAACGGCGCTTTTCTGACCGGCGATCTCTTCAACCTGTTTGTATTTGTGGAGGTGCTGCTGGCGGCGTCATACGGTCTCCTGCTGCACGGTCTGGGCGAACCTCGGGTCAAGGCCGGCCTGCACTACATCGCGATCAATCTTGCAGGTTCGTTTGTCTTTCTGATTGGTGTTTCGCTGATCTATGGAGTAACCGGAACGCTCAATATGGCAGATGTGGCTGCGCGAGCCTCACTGCTCACCGAGGACGAGCGCATACTTTTCGAAACCGGTATCGCCATTCTCGGCAGCGCTTTTCTGCTCAAGGCAGGAGCATGGCCTCTGAACTTCTGGTTGCCGTCTGCTTATGGTACGGCTGCCCCGCCAGTGGCAGCGGTTTTTTCGATTATGACCAAGGTGGGAATTTACGCGCTGCTGCGGCTGGGGTCACTGCTGTCCGGTGCTTCGGGGGCGAGTGTCCCGGCGCCATTCAATGACGGCTGGCTGTTCGGCATTGGCATCGTTACACTCGTGCTGGGGACAGCGGGCATACTCACTGCCAGCCAGCCACAGCGGCTGGTTGCCTATTGTGTCATCGCTTCCGCCGGCACGTTGCTTGCGGCGCTCGGATTTGGTGGTACGGCAATGAAAGGGGCGGCTCTGTATTACTTGACAAGCTCAGTGTTGGCGACAGGCGCTTTCTTCATGCTTTGTGAGATGATCGAACGCACACGGCAAGCCGGCGAGGACATGCCGCTGGAGATGATGGAGTCCGTCGGGCAGGAGCCGGTTGATGCCGATTTTACAGATGAAGTGGTAGGTATCGTCATTCCCGCGGCGATGGCATTTCTGGGCATGGGCTTTCTCGCATGCGCGCTGCTCGTGGCGGGATTGCCGCCACTATCGGGTTTTATCGCCAAATTTCTGATCCTCTCCGCCACACTGACCGATACTGCGCCGGGGCCAGGGCCGGTTACGGTCTGGGTACTGTGGGCGGGGATGCTGGGTTCGAGTCTGATTGCAATCATTGCTCTTTGCCGGATGGGGATACTTTTGTTCTGGACTTCCGAGGAGATCATGATCCCAAGGTTGCGCCTCGGGGAAGCGGCTCCAGTTGCGGTGCTGCTGCTGCTCAGCGTTGCACTCACGGTAGAGACGGGGCCCGCGATGGATTACCTGAGCCTTGCGGGTAATTCGCTATCTTCACCCCAGATTTATATCGATGCGGTATTGTCGGGCAGTCGGCCACCCGGGCCTTCGCCGGCGCCTTCAATCCCAATGGAGGGAATCAGGCAGTGAAACGCTGGCCGTCGCTGACTTTGTTTACTGTCATTCTGTTCGCCTTGTGGCTTCTGCTGAATGATTCCCTGGCGCCGGGCCAGCTTTTGCTGGGTCTGATCCTCACAGTGATTATTGCTGCCTCGACTGCGGCAATACGGCCACTGCGCGCACACCCGCACCATCTGCTCACTGCTGTCGGACTACTTTTTGTGGTGCTGATCGATATTATCCGCTCCAACATTGCCGTGGCCGGGATCATTCTCGGTCCGGCGAAGAGACGTTTCAGTTCAGGTTTCATGAAAATTCCGCTGGACCTGCGTGACCCGTATGGCCTTGCCGCGCTCGCCTGTATAATCACGGCCACGCCCGGTACCATCTGGGCCGGCCTTTCGGCTGATGGAGGCACGCTCACGATTCACGTCCTGGATCTGCAGGATGAGGAAGCGTGGGTTCGCACCATCAAGCAGCGTTACGAGCGGCGACTGATGGAGATATTCGAATGAATGGAATGCTGCCGTGGGCAATATCCTTTGTCCTGATTGCTGTCGCACTTGCCATGATCTTTGCGGTGATCCGTCTTCTGCGCGGGCCTGCCGCGGAAGACCGCGTACTGGCGTTGGATACCCTGTATGTAAATAGCATGATCCTGGTGCTCACGCTGGGAATTCAGTTCGGATCCCGGTTTTATTTCGACATCGCTCTGTTGATTGCGCTATTCGGGTTTGTCGGTTCAGCCGCAATGGCTAAATTCCTTTTGCGTGGCGAGGTGATCGAGCCATGACAATGGATGAGATTCCCTTCTGGGCTGATCTGCTCGGCTCGCTGCTGCTGATCTCAGGCGGTCTGCTGACGCTGATCGGATCCCTCGGCTTGCTTCGGCTGCCCAATCTGTTTGCGCGCATGCATGGCGTTACATTGGGAAATACACTCGGCCTTGGGTGTGTGCTGCTAGCGTCAATACTGATTGCTTCGATACACGCTGAGCGGTTCGTGTTTCAGGAAGTATTGATCACACTGTTCATGATATCGACCTCACCCGTCACCACGATCCTGCTCATGCGCTCAGGGATATACCGCAAGCGCGCGGATACCGAAAAAGAACCGGTGTCTGGCCAGGATACGAACTAAGCGTAATCCGCTCTCTCATCTGTCCATCTGTTTTACCACTTCCCCTTTTTCCATTGCAACTGAATAGGTGTCCGTCAATCATGCTGCCATCCATTGAACAACGTCTTTCCCTTGAACTCGGCGCGAAGCCTGTACAGGTTAACGCTGCCATTGCCTTGCTGGATGAAGGTGCCACCGTGCCCTTTATCGCACGTTACCGCAAGGAGGTGACTGGAGGGCTGGACGATACACAGTTGCGCCTGCTGGAAGAACGGCTGCGTTATCTGCGCGAACTGGAAGACAGGCGTGCCGCGATCATCGCATCGATAGAGGAGCAGGGGAAAATGACGCCCGCGCTGCTTGCTTCCATTCTGCAGGCCGAGGACAAGACACGCCTGGAAGATCTGTATCTCCCTTTCAAGAAAAAGCGGCGCACCAAGGCGCAGATCGCGCTGGAAGCGGGGCTGGAGCCACTGGCAGATGCGCTGCTTGCTGACCCGATGCTGCAACCCGAGGAAGAGGCTATCAAGTACTTGAAGCCAGCCTTCACCACCGAGCAGGGAGATAATCCCGGGGTGCCGGATGTGAAAGCTGCGCTCGAGGGAGCACGCCAGATACTGATGGAACGTTTCGCGGAAGATGCCGAGTTGCTTCAGTGGCTGCGCGAGTATCTGCTGGACCATGGGGTGGTGGAGTCGAAAGTCGCGAGCGACAAGAATGGTGGTAAGGGTAAGGAAGAGGAGGGCGCAAAATATTCCGATTATTTCGACTATTCCGAACCGCTCAGCACTATTCCTTCACACCGGGCGCTGGCCCTCTTTCGGGGGCGGCGTGAAGAAATTTTACGCGTTGTCCTGCGCCTGGATTCCGAGACGGAGAAACCGAAATGGGATGCGCCGCACAACCCGTGCGAAGCGCGCATTGCTGTCCGGTTCGGCATTGTGAACAAAGAGCGGCCTGCCGATGCGTGGCTGATGGATACGGTGCGCTGGACCTGGCGCGTAAAGAGTTTTCCGCATCTGGAAATCGATCTTATGGGCACGTTGCGCACGCGTGCCGAGACTGAAGCGATCCACGTCTTTGCCCGCAACCTGAAAGCCCTGCTCATGGCCGCTCCCGCGGGGCCTCGTGTGACGATAGGTCTCGACCCCGGCCTCCGTACCGGTGTAAAGGTCGCAGTAGTGGATGTGACTGGCAGAGTCATGGAAACGGCCACCATTTATCCACATCAGCCAAGGAATGATTGGGACGGGTCGCTTCATGTTGTAGGCGCGCTTGCGGAAAAATACCGGGTGTCGCTGATAGCGATAGGCAATGGCACCGCTTCGCGCGAGACCGACAAGCTGGCAAAAGACCTGATCAAGCGTCGCTCCGACCTCAAGCTCACCTCTATTGTGGTTTCGGAAGCGGGTGCTTCGGTTTACTCCGCCTCCGATCTGGCATCCAGAGAGTTCCCCGATATGGATGTGTCGCTGAGAGGCGCTGTTTCCATTGCGCGCCGTCTGCAGGACCCGCTGGCGGAACTGGTCAAAGTCGATCCGAAATCGATTGGCGTAGGTCAATACCAGCATGATGTCGGGCAAACCCAGCTTGCGCGCTCGCTCGATGCCGTAGTCGAAGACTGCGTGAACGCGGTAGGCGTGGATGTCAATACGGCCTCTGCGCCGCTGCTCGAACGCGTTTCGGGGCTTAACGCGGCTGTCGCGCAAAGCATTGTTGTCTATCGTGAGGCAAACGGAACGTTCACCTCGCGCGAAGCTTTACACCAGGTGCCGCGCCTGGGTGAAAAAACCTTCGAGCAGGCGGCAGGTTTCCTGCGCGTGATGAATGGCGAGAACCCGCTCGACGCCTCGGCAGTACATCCCGAATCGTATCCTATAGTGCAAAGAATACTTTCCGACCTGAAGCAGGAAATCAGGTCTGTCATCGGCAATAACAAATTATTGAAATCGCTCAATCCAGCAAGGTATGCGGATGAGCGATTCGGCGTGCCGACCGTAACCGATATCGTGAAGGAGCTGGAAAAGCCAGGCCGTGATCCCCGGCCGGAATTCATCACTGCCGCATTCAAGGAAGGCGTGAACCAGATTTCCGATCTGCAACCGGGAATGCTGCTGGAAGGCGTGGTAACTAACGTGGCCGCCTTCGGCGCATTCATCGATATCGGAGTGCATCAGGATGGACTGGTGCACATCTCCGCGCTCGCTGACAAATTCGTCAAAGACCCGCACACCGTGGTCAAGGTGGGGCAGGTGGTCAAGGTCAAGGTGCTGGAAGTCGATGAAAAGCGCAAGCGCATTGCCCTTACGATGAGACTGACAGATGCGCCAGCACAACAAACACAGGAGGCCCGAGGGACCGGCAAGCGTGAGCAGCAAAGGGATAGGAAGGATCGCTCAGCCAAGCCCCAGCAGAAACGGGAAGTCAAGCCGGATACCGCAATGGCAGCGGCGTTTGCGAGGTTGAGGAGCTGAATGACGTTTTGACGTTCAATGTAAAGCGCTCGCCTCCGTCAACTCTGAGCATTAATTTTGTTTCTGGAACAACCTCTACTGGATCTGCCCCTCAGGCAAGGAAAACCCTTGCCCGGAAAGGCAGCATGCAGCCCAACTCCCTTCCATAGCAGTCGCCGTGACATTGGGAAGGAAAGTCAGGAGAGGGTTTCGCACGAAGAGTAGACTAGTCTCATTTCTTGCAACGAGTAATGGAGCCTGCCAAAAGACCAAGCCCTAGAAGAGCCAGTGTCCCCGGTTCGGGAATCTCCTGGCTTGGAGTTCCTGTGTTAGCCAAGGCCACGTTATCGAATTCAAAGGAATATTGCGAGCTTGAGGCTATCACCCTGTCAAACTTCACATCCGAAGTAATGTTTACATAAAAAGTGCCGTTTACCCCCTGATCGCCATTTGCCAGACGGGTGACATCCAGGCCGGTGAAGTCGAAAAGGAGTGTATTGCCGTCGTAGAAAGACAAGGTGTTGTAGCTGTCTACTGACCCCCACAGAAGGCCAAAATATTGATGATATGAGTTTAGGTCGAGCGTAACCGAACCGATACCGGTGACCAGATATTGTGTAAGATTTGGTCCGTCTTCCTGGGGAATATCATTAAACAGATGATCGCTAGCACTGATCACATAAGGGGCGGCGTATTTTCCGGAAACGTCTGGAAGGGCTGCCGTACCCGAGTCTATTCCACTGAACGTAACGTAAATACCCTTACTGGAAAGTCCCCCCGAGGAGGAGAGGTTGTTGAAATTTTCATAAACTGCATCACTGATAGGAATTCCCCCGACGGAAGCGCTGATAAGAGCCGCAACGCTGGTGGAAGAGGTCAGGCTCATGGCAGTGAGAAAAACTCCTGTCGTTACATGGATTATGGCTTTTTTTGTTGGCATTTTTTGCTTCCTCTTGTATGTTCATTAAAAATATAAGTGAGCTGATTGATAACGGCCTCACAGCTCTATTTAATGAAAAGCAAAAACCATGCCTTTTTTAAAAAAACCGAATTTTCACCTACTTGCCAGATGAGCTTCTTTCTTCATTCGATCATCTGAAAAGTCTTCCGACATCGAGGGAAAACAACCATCTCCTTCTAAAACGACATCTCCGCATTTTTGACAAGTTTGTGAAAGACCCACACACGGTAGGCAAAGTGGGGCAGGTGCCCAAGGTCAAGGTGCTGGAAGTCGATGAAAAGCGTAAGCGAATTGCGCTGACCATGAGACTGACAGATGCCCCAGCATCCCAAATACAGGAGGCGCGGGGGATCGGCAAGCGTGAGCAGTCAAGGGATAGGAAGGATCGCTCAGCAGATTCCAGCAGAAACGGGAAGCCGGACCTGATACAGCGATGGGGCGCGTTTGCGAGGTTAGGAAGGGAATAGGGGACTGACTACGGTGACTACAGTTTTTGTTAGATTCTATTCGAGTGTATTACGGAAGATTCGAAAACTATAGCCTATTCTTATTCTTGTCTTATTCTTGAATAGCTTAATCTTTTATATTAGCCTACTCCTTTCTTGTTAAGAAAGGAGTAGGCAATGCAGCTCATCGAAGTCGACAACGACGTTTTTGCATATTTGCAGAAACATGCGCAACCCTTTATTGATACACCCAGTTCGACTCTTCGCCGTTTATTGGGTATCGATAGTATTAATCCGCAGATCGCTATTACTCTCACAACTCACAAAGAGTTTGAAGATACTGATTCCAAAGTAAAACAAAAGCTGACCGAGTTTTCTGATGCTAGAGGAACATCAGGCAAGTTTAAGGAATCGTTGACGGAAAACTCTCGAACTGCTTGGCGTCTAAAAGAACCGAAGACCGATTTAAGTAAATTGATTCAAGCGAATTTTCTTCGGGACGGGCAGAAGCTATATCTAGTCGACTACCAAGGAAATCGAGTTCAGCAATTCTCTGCCACTCTTTCTGTTAATAGTTTGATCTACAACAATCGCAAGTATTCCATGAGCAATCTTGCTCAGAAGCTACTTACTGAGGTGGGCTTTCAGAGCTCTTCCGTACGTGGTCCAGCTCGTTGGGTAACGGAGGAGGGAAAGTCTATCCAAGACCTTTGGAAACGATATCTTGAGGTAAATCAGCCAAATTGAGACTTATGATGGCAATGGTTAAATGTTAAAGAGATAAATGTCTAATTGGTGCAATCATCATCGAATTATTCAGGGCAGATTAAGTGGGATTTAACGAATCGATAGGGTAAATTTCGGTTGATCATCAAAAAGAGCTGGAAGGACCATTTTGATCAATCGAGTCTGACCCTATTGGTTCCTACGGCCTGCCCATTATATTACTGAACCACTGGAACCGCGACCGTGCTACCTGCTGCCCCGCCTCATCATCCGGGGTAAGCCGATCCATTGCGATACGAAGCCCGGCAAGATTATCCCGGGTTATCCGCGAGGTAGGATGGTCGGCGCCCAGAGACTTTTCACAGATTGCCAATGCCCGTTTGTAAAGGGGTTCCGCCTGTGCATACTGCCCCTGCTTGTGATGGATGAACGCGAGGTTGTTCAGGATAGTGGCGATATCAAGATGATACTTTCCGGCAACTTTTTCAAGGATTGCCAGGGAACGTTCATAAAGGGGTTGAGCCAGTGCATAGCGGCCTTGCATGCGATAAAGTTCTGCAAGAATGCTCAAATCCTGCGCCACGTCGGGATGATTCCGGCCCAAGGCCTTCTCCCGGATCGCCAGCACGCGTTTGTAGAGCGGTTCGGCCTGGGCATGTCGGCCTTCGTTCTCGTGGATCAATGCAAGATTGTGCAGACCTGCTGCCAGACCAGGGTGGTCGGAACCGAGCGCTTTTTCCCGTATTGGAAGCAAGCGCTCGTAAAGCGCTTTAGCCGGCGCGTACCGTTCGTGGACGCAATACAGTTCCGCGAGATTGCTCAGCGTCTGGGCTATATCCGGATGATCAGGGCGATGGGATTTTTCCCGGATGGCCAGCGCCCGCTTGTAAAGCGGCTCGGCGTCCCCGAAACGGTTCTGGGCGCGGTAGAGCTCAGCCTGTCCATTCAGGGTTCTTGCAACCAGGGAATGGTTTGGTCCAAAGTGCTTTTCCCGGATTGCCGCAGCCCGCTTATAGAGCGGCTCCGCCTGGGCAAACTTTTTATGGTCGCGGTACAGTTCCGCCAGGTTGTTCAGACTGGTGGCAGTATCGGGATGGTTAGGGCCATATTCTTTTTCCGCAACCGCGAGCGATTTCTTGACGGCTTCTACCGCTTTGTCATATTCGCCCTTCTTGTAAAGTGATATCGCCTCTTCGCTGAACATCCGCCACTTTGTCTCCTGGGCATAAGCAACGTGCACTGTGCCCAACAAGAGGGATAAAAAGAAAGCGGTAGAGAGCGTTTTCATTCAGTTTCCTCTCATATTTAGCGGCGGGCACCAGGTTAAGGGTTAGGAGATGGGAAAGAGCAGATGTTAAACCGATATCGTCTTTAAGATTCAAACATTTTTTCACGACTTTTAAACGATCTGAGGTGGAGACTGTTTCGCCATCCCTTGGCACATACCATCTGACACCAGCATCCGGCATATTAAGGATAAATACCGTAAGACTAGCGCAATCTCGCCGGGCAGAGCTTCTGCTGTTAAATATAGCCCTCATTCCGAAAACTACAAGAAAAATACGGGGAAATACAGGTAGACTCGACTGCGTCATTCATTAAACGGGAGGAATGTGGCGAGGATTTGCAATCGACTGAATTAACCATTGGCAACACTTCTTCTATCAATATTCGGTTGAACCTTGCCGGTTCCTCGAAGGGCGGATTATGCGCAGAGTTTTCAAACCACACCAGCCGCTTGCAGGGTGCCTCGATGGTTTCGAAATATCGCTCTGCCAAGGTCGCAGGAACATGCTTGTCATAACGCCCAAGCAGGAAGAATATGGGTACCTTGAATGAGCGGTAGGGCTCGCTCAGATTGAGCTGAGAGATTTCATTCTCCAGCTGCACGAGAGAAAAGCGATTGCCTTGACCAAACCTGATAAGGTCAATCAGGTTCGCCTCATCGGTATTAAGTGCTGTCCATATCAGCTTACCTGTCGACAGATTGGTATGGAATATGCCGCCGAACCGCTCCACCCATCTGGCAGTTATCAATCTTTCATCGACAGAGGCGTAGGGCGGGGGGCCGATGGCTTCCAGCTCCGAGACCGCCTTGGCATTTCCCCTATTTTTCGCTTCGGACAGGGCAAAACCGTAGGATAAGCGGCGACCTTCCGGCACATTGGCCACTTGGGCAATGCCTACATAAGCGGAGACTTTTTCGGGATGCTGCGAAGCATAGATTATTCCCGGCACCGTACCCCACGAGTGGCCGGCCAATACGACTTTTTTCTTGTGGAACCGTTGCCTTACGTATTCCACGACCTCGTCCAGATCGCGCACGAACTGTGCAATGGACATGGATTCAGGAGGTATATCGGAATGGAATGATCGGCCTGTTCCTCGCTGCTCCCAATACACGACGGTGAAATGCTGTTCAAGCGGGGAATCATAGTGGCGAAAGAGCGTCGACTCGCTGGCGCCCGGACCGCCGTGCAGGAGAATCAGGGGAGGATTGGAAGTGGATATTCCGCGAAACCAGATGCTTTGAGGAATGCCGCCAATGGTAATCGTTTCCATGCTGGCGATACTGCCGGAAATGATATTTCCGGTTGCGTCCCGGAATGGCACGGTATGAACGCAACCGCTGCATAGGAGGAGCAACACTGCTGTAGCAGTATGACGAAGAAAAGCGGAGCCCGGCACCGATGTCTCTGCTCAGAACATTATTCTGTCGATATGATGTGGCATATGTTAGCTTAAAAACGACCGGTATTCGGCCGCGGTGAAACCTGCCCGAAAAAAGGGTGACAAACCCGCCAGAGCCGGACGAAAAACAGGAGAGAGGATAATCATGCCAAAAGTATACAACTCCATTGTCGTTGATGCTCCAATCGAGCGGGTCTGGTCCAGGATACGGAACTTCCACGACTTCTCCTGGGCGCCTTCGCTGATCAGGTCATGCAAAAAGGTGGGTGGGGGCGGTGGATATTCGGTGGGGGCAAGGCGGCTGTTAAACGGGGAATTCCTGGATACGCTGATCGCCTACAGCGAGATCGAGCGTCGGATGATGTATTCCATGGACGAAGGGCCTTCTCCGGTTTCATCAGGGGAGATTCGCGATTACGTGGGCAGCCTGCATCTGCTCCCGGTGACGACGGATGACAGGACCTTCGTGGAATGGTCCGGCTCATGGGAATCCGCGAACACAGAAGCAGTGGAATACATGAACAAGGTTTACCGTTCACTTCTTGCCGATCTGGCGGGCGAGTTTCGCCGGCGACTTCAGCCACGATAGAACGAGCAGGCCAAGGTGGGGGAGTTACACTTTCCTCACAGTTCGGGAGGCGCGCAATGAAGAATTCGTGCTACCGGAAGTGTCGGCGCGGCCAAGTTATGCATACCAGCGCAAGAATGCGGCGGCGGACAGCGCCGTTACACCCAGCAGGCTGAGCAGCCCCCAGGCACTACGGCGTCGTTTAGGCGTCCATGCGGCTGACTGACGCAAATACTTCGCTGCAATGACTACTCCGCCTGCGGCACAGAGAATCTTGACCAGCAATGCAGCAAAGGCGACGCCGTGCAGATCGGGGAATGTCTGATAATAGTAGTAACTCACTGCACCAAACCCTGCACCGCTCATCGCCTGAACTGCCCAACTCAACCCGACTATCCAGGCAAACTTACGTAGCACAGGGCTGGCCTGCCCCGAAATGTACCACCCAAGGACTGGAAAACCCACCACGGCAGCGGCGCCGAAATTATGCACCAACTGCACTATGGCATAGTTGAGATTTTCAAACACTTATGCTTCTACATTGACGTTGACGCACTTTTGCGGGCCGATGGGCGTATGCGCCTTGTTTACCACCTTGACGCATATTTCGTGTTTTCCCGCTGCAAGCGTTCCCAGGGATTGGCTTCCCTTCAGATTACGCAGCGTCAGGATTTCCTTTTCATCGATATAGAGATGGGTGTGGTCGCCCTTATCTCCCAGAGAGATGTCATAGACCAGCTCGATGTCCGTCTTCGGGCTGAATTTGGCGCCTTCCGCAGGTGAAGAAATTGCAACGGTTCCTTCGGCGGCAAGTGCCAGCGGAATGGAGCAGGTGAAAGCGAGTGAAGCTGCAAGGGCCTGGAATTTACGCATAATCATTTTCCTTGAAATGTTGGTATCGATATTTGTATAGGACTTGAAGAAGCGACTGAGTCATGTCACTCGGTAGACTGCAAAACCTGGTATAGCCAGTCTTCCGGATTCTACCATCCGAAATTATACAACAGCTTCGCCTCATCTCTGACTCATGGGAAATGGAACAAAGCTGTTATCCGCTTTCTTGAGGAGTTGAGGCCGCCTGAATCGCACCGGTTGCCGCAGCCTGGTTTTCCTTTCCGCAGTTCCGCACCCTTTATACGGACAAACACGGAAGAAAAGGGCCGATGTTTTCGCTATTGTCGCGCTATAGTTTGATATGATAGCGCGTTTGTTCAAATCGAATGGATCAGCTGAAGATGGAGTTCAATCAGAATAAAAGAGCCATTTCCTGGGCTCATCTCATGCCGCTTGCATTGGCGTTGAGCGTCGCCGCCTGCGGTAATGGAAGCGGACCGGCAACAGGCGGCAGCAGCAGCAACGGTGGGGGGAAAACCGGAACAGGCCCGACTACCGGCAGGCTGCTGGACACTGCGGTAAGCGGCGTGGGTTATGCCGCGTCTTCGGGTGCTGCCGCCAATACGGATGAAAACGGAATCTTCAAATACAGCCATGGTGATACGGTGGAGTTCAAGCTGGGTGGTCTGGCTCTGGGGAAAGTAAAGGGAGCAGGTATCATCACTCCCATGGAACTGGCGGGAGAAAGCGCGAATAAACTGCAAAACCTGCTTATTCTGCTGCAATCGCTCGATATCGATGGCGATCCCGATAATGGTATCTCCATTCCTCCCAGTGCCGCGGCTGCTGTCACGGCTTCCATCAATCTGGATAGCGATCCGGCTGCGTTTGCAGCTTCTGCTGAATTGCAGAAGGCCAGGGAGGCGGGGGGCGTGAGCGGTACCGTGAAGACAGCGGAGCAGGCCAGGGCACATTTTCTTTCACAGGGCATTCCCATGCTGAGTTCCAACATCTGGATCAAGCATGATGATACGTCCGCCTCTGTAATCCGTATTTCCACCAGCGGAGGGGGTGAGTACCTGAACGGTGAAGCCACGCCGGATGATTCCTGCGATGCCAACCGCGTTTGTGGCGGTAAACTGGTCAGCAAGGCCGGTGTGGAGTACGGTGTGGCAGGTGTATCAGAATTTGATACCAGGGGATTCAAATTCGTGAGCAAACCGGTGATCGATACCAACCTTCAGGCTGGTTTATCCAATCCCCGGCCGACAGTGCGGGTACGCACGGACGGTTCCGACCTGATTAATTCGGATATCGTGACGGTTCAAAGAGAGAAGAAACAGGCGAGTCTGTTTGGAGAGCTTTTCCACATCGCGGGAACTCTGGAGATCAGTTCGGACAAAGAGCCGATCAAGACGGAAATCAAGGAGAGCCGCTATTCAGCCATGGAAAATGAACCGAAGGGCATCGTGGGGACGTGGGCGGCGGACCGGACGAATATCAAGACCCAGACTTACTTTTTCTTTTCCAACGGAAAGTTCATGATGGTTGATCCGATCGGCAACCCGGAGCACGCTGAAAATTGCGGACCTGGTGTCGAGTTCGCCTCGTACACGTACGATGCCGGGAGCAAGGCTTTGAGCATCAAAGGGTTTACCTATGACACCAATGGGTGTGCCGGCTTTTCGGAAACCGGTGCTAGCTCCTTTAGCCTGAATGCCGATGGCGACACGGCTATCTTGGAAAAACAGGATAAAAGCAAGATTTCCCTATACCGCGTATCGAAATAGCGAGACTCGATAGGGGAGATAGGAAAGCGATTTCCCGGATGATGGTTGAGTTCCGCAAACCGGGAGATCGACCGCCGGACAGAAGCGCGTCTCGCCGGTTACGCCCTTGGCTATTGGACGAGCTTTGCTTCCCGCTCGCAGGCAAAAAAGTGAGCCATGTGAACTGCGTTCTCAAACCGCTTTGATGCCATGCCGCGCTGCATCGCGCAGATGACGGACGCGATCATGATTTCTTTTAACACCTTCGTATTGCCTGTCAAGCAGCGCACGCAGATCGAACGGCATTTCTTCTCTGAGCGCGTTGTCATAGGCCATCACGGCAGCGGCTTCGCCCCGCTCGCATTCTTCAAGCACTGCCAGATTATCGTTGCTGGTGACTGCCGTCTTCAAGTCAACCCACATGCGATGCAATGTGCCGGTAGCGGTGCCGCTTGTATCGGGATCTCCACCGTAACGTCTGACTTCTACACTTAAATCACGCACCGCCTCCTCGCAGCTCTGTGCCCTGTTTCGAAGATACATCTTCAACTCGGGATCGTTGATATCATCCGCGCACGTTTTGAAGCCTTCTGCGCCATCACGCGAAATCTCGATGAGACCGTTCAACATGCTTATGATTCGCTCGTTATCCATCTTTATCTCCTGATGAAAACCTGAATATTGCCTTTAAAAACAGAATAGAGAAATCCTTCCTGCCGTTCTGTACGCTGAGGCACATTCGATCATTTACAGGCGGCTCGAATGAAGGGAAACGAAGATTTACAGCGCTTCGATAGTTATTGATCCGGCCAGAAATACTATGAATCCCGTCATTCCGGGCTTGATCCCGAATCCAGCGCGGGATTCGGGGATTGTGGGAGATGGTCGGTGTTTACAGTTGCAGCCAGTAAATCACACTGGCGAAATCGACCGGGGCGAAGCGGGCCGCTTCCGTATTTGTCGCTTCCAGCACTTTTCTATAATCTTCGAAGTAGCTGCTGCGAATGAGGTTCGACCCTTTGTCGTAGGTTGAAACGGAGGCAGCGGCATCAACGTTTTTGGCAAATGCCTGCAACGTCTTCAGTTCTTCAGAGTATGCATCGGAGCATCGGTAATTGAGTTCCTGCTCGAGCCAGTTGATGCGGGTGAATAAATCTTTCGAGCTAATTATGTTGATCGTATTGCTGATCGGTTTTGAGTCCATGAATTATTCCCTTGTTCATTAGAAGAAACGGGCTCGGCACTTAGTAATCGTAAGAAAACCGGAATCTCTGTGGCGAAGAAACTCTGGCTACAATAGGGTGTTAATGGTTATTTTGTCCGGAATCAAGTATATATACTAAACATTCTTTTGGACTCAACCAACGCACGTTTCGAATGAGAGGCAAGCGATGACCAACAAGGCAATCTATGTGCAACCGGGCGGTGGATTTGATCGTGTAACGCTGGGCACATGCGAATCAATGGCGCCGGAAGCAGGCGAGATTACCGTCAGGATTCGAGCAAGCTCATTGAACTACCATGATTACGCAGTGGTAAGCGGGAGGTGGCCACCTGCAGTGCCGCGTATTCCAATGTCCGACGGAGCGGGAGAGGTTGTTGCCATGGGGGAAGGCGTTAACGAATTTGCAATAGGTGACCATGTTGTCAGTACCTTCTTTCCAGGTTGGCAGGAAGGACAACCCGAGATTGATGACATGGGCACCGTTCCGGGGGATGGCGTCGATGGTTTTGCGTGCCAGCAGGTGACAATGGCCGCTATCGGTTTTACTCACGCCCCGAAGGGTTATAGCCATGCGGAGGCAGCTACTCTTACATGCGCGGGTTTAACAGCGTGGCGGGCACTAATGGTAGACGGTCCATTGAAGCCAGGCGAAACGGTACTGATACAGGGAACCGGCGGAGTTTCAGTATTCGCCTTGCAATTCGCGAAAGTAGCGGGAGCAACGGTAATAGCCACCTCTTCCAGTGATGCGAAACTTGCCCGCCTGGAAACGCTTGGCGCAGACCACCTCATCAATTACCGGAAACATGAAAACTGGGGTGATCTGGTACGTGAATTGACAGCGGGACGCGGGTCGACCATGTGATTGAAGTGGGAGGACCTGCCACGCTGGCTCAGTCGATGGTGGCGGCGCGCATCGGCGGCCACATCGCCGTAGTCGGCATTCTCTCGGGTATGACTGGAACGCTGCCGTTGCTCTCTGTGTTGACACGGCAATTGCGCCTTCAGGGGCTGGTCGTTGGCAGCCGCCGTCACCAGATCGAGATGATCCGGGCAATCGAAGCTACCGGACTGCGGCCGATAATCGATCGTCACTTCCCGCTGGAAGAGCTTGTGGAGGCTTTTCGCTATCAGGAAACCAACCGGCACTTTGGCAAGATATGTCTCGATATCTGAATGTAACCATCATTCCCGGTAAGGAATGAAAAAGGAAACTGCCATAATCAGGCGGCGTGCCTTTTCACCCAATCGACATAGCGGTTCATCCAGTTCTGCAGGAATTTCCTGCTGTCTTCATTGCCGATGTTCCCATCCTTGTCAAACAGCCCTTCTTTTACATGTATGAACGCTTCTGGCTGGCCCAGAGCGGGAACGTCCAGGTAAGCCAGGGAGTTGCGCAAGTGCTGCTGCGCTATGGCTGTGCCGATAGAGCCAATGGAAGCGCCGATCACTCCCCCTGGTTTGCCTGCCCAGGCATTCTGCCCATACGGACGGGAGGCATGATCGAGTGCGTTCTTGAGCACGCCCGGCATGGACCGGTTGTATTCGGGTGTGACGAATAGCAGGCCTTGGGCTCCGGCAATTTCAGCCTTCAACCGTTTGACCGACTCGGCCTGATTTTCGTCGTCATCCTGGTTGTATAGCGGCAGGTCGCCGATGTTCAGGTATTTGAATGTAAAGTCAGGCGGGGCCAGCTTTATCAGGGCATCAGCCAGTTTGCGGTTGAATGAGTCGCGGCGGAGACTGCCCACCACTACAGCAATTTGATACTGGCCCATGTCATATCTCCTTATAAAAGATCGTAATGTGACGGGTTTGGTTACTCGTATAGCCGAGCAGGCTGAAGATCATGCCGTTTTGATTAAGTGCCCGCAAATTACGGTCTCATAACTAAAAAACAGGCAGGCCCTAAAAATATCGTCTATATCGATAAATATAGCAGCAAAAGTCCACACGTTTCGAGCCCCGGAGATAAGGAGCTTGAAGAGTTCAGGCGGCCATCAGTATTATCAGGAGGGGAAACATGCTCGGTGACGGAAAACGGATAGCCCTTTCTTTTGACGATGGGCCGGGGCCTGTGAGTGAGCTGGAAAGCATTCTGGAAACGCTGCGCGAAAATGATATCAAGGCAGAGTTTTACGTTCTTGGCGATGAAGTCAGGCAATTTCCAGAGGCAACAAGGATGATCGTAGGTCAGGGGCACGATATCCAGAATCACTCCTGGAGCCATCCCAATCTCGCGCAGGAGACGGAGGAGGAAGTGCGTCGCGAACTTGAACGAACACAGGATATTATCGAAGAAGTCAGTGGGCTCCGGCCTACCAAAATCCGGCCACCTTATGGTGCGGGCGGTTTTCGTGGTCACCTCGATCCGGAGCTTGTCCGGGTTGCCGAGGGGTTGTCACTCACTATCGTCACCTGGGATATCGATACAGAGGACTGGAAAGCTCCCCAGGGATTGGGTGAGGAAAAAATAGCCTACATCGAGGAGCAGTTTACCCAGATGCCCCGCAAGGTTTCATTCAATGTCCTCATGCATGTACTTGCCGGAACCGCGAGAGACCTGCCATTTTTTATCTCCCAGTTGCGGGAATGGGGATTCGCCATTGCAGAGCCGTGATTGCTGCTCCCATTCCTGCGCCAGGTATCTTGCACCGTTTGCGTGCTCGACGCTGCTGGTATCGTTGCTGTTCTCTCCGGGGATTTTAGCCCAGCAAAAGGGAGAGTTCGATTGCAGAGCGAGTGTCAAGTATGAATGTACCGCGGATCAGTGCGAGCCGGTGACGGAGGATTTTCAGCACGAGGAGTCGTTTCTTTATAACGCAAAAACCAGTGAGTTGTCCGCCTGTCTCTGGACCAACTGCTACTCGGCCAAAACGAAAGCTTTTACCGTGAAAGCGGGGGGCGCGATTACTGCTATCGGCAGGCTGGTCCCGGTCGTTCATCCGAAAAACAAACCGCTTGTCGTCTCCCTGACCATCAAAACCAGCGCAATAGAGGGTAGCGCAGATGAAGAGAAGGCCCCCTTTACCGCTATCTGGAATTACGGGGGTGACAGGCTCACTTTCGATATGGGCGAGTGTGTACTCAAACTTCCCGTCAAGGGAGCAGGGGATAGATCGGGATAAACCGGGGAAAGGAGGATTGTCATGACTATGGGCGCCAGGACCAATTGTGAGATCAAGAGCAGCGGCCAGCAGAGATTCATCTCTTCATCGGTTGTCCGAACGGGTGCAACCAGCATTTTACTTGCCCTTGCAACGCCAGTATTTTCGGATACCGACGTGTCTTTAACCGGCAGTGTCACCCAGACCGACATTTCCGGTTTTGCGGGCACGCCGTTCACTGTGGGCCATTCAGAGGGCACCCAGGCTGTTTATGGCATCTGGTCAGTGGAGCGGAACGACAAGCCCTGCTATGTGGGTGCGTTGACGGAAAATGTCAACAATTCCAAGGATATTACCGGTGAGATCAAAACCCTGTGCGGCAACAATCCAACCAGCAAGGAGATGAAGGTGCAATTCGGCGGAATAAAATTTGCCGAACGCACTTTTGTGCGTGCATTACGTGTCTGCATGAATAAAGACAACACGCGCATCAAGGGGCTGCAGATTCGCGGCCGCATGATCGACGAGAACGGGAATGTAGCCGATCTGCCTGCCAGGTATCCGGATTCCTCCAGTTCGTCCGGTCTTACCCCATTGGTGGATTTAAACGCACCCAGCGATCAACGTCCCAATTGCGATGGCTGGAAAAAATGGGTGGAATGCTCTCAGAATCAGATTGCAACTGCGATCACTGCTCATTTCAGTGCCGGATCGAATCCCCGCAGTGTTACGGGTATCGCCCTGCAATGCCGTGCAGCGAGTAAAGGGGGGTGAAGGAAAGCCATTTCTTGCGAGTCTTCGTAATCCCGTTCATCCTTTGATCCTTCGGCAGGGATCAGGGGCGAACAGAGTGTGCTTACGCCAGAGCAAATGGATAAGCTGGATAAAAAAATGCGTGAGCAAGCTCGTAAAAATGGTGCGCCGAAAAAGTAGACATTCCCATGCGGGCAACAGGATCAGCTCAGATAAAGGCCGATTTCTATTCCCGTCAAGCCGTAGGCCGGTAACTTTGCCAGGAGCGGTATCCGCTGAAGATAGCGGCGCGAGAGGATCAGCAACGCTTCCCGTATCATCTGATTAGAGCTATCAAAGCTACTGTTCTCCCGCCGCTTTCTTGGCGAGATAGGCTGCCTGACCCTCGCGCAGCACCATCCAGTCGTTGATCCACACCGTCCCGGCCTGAATTGAGCGTGCTATTCGCAAGGGGCGGTCGGCATCGCGTGACCAAACGCTGGCGGCGAGACCGTATTCGCTGTCGTTTGCGAGCGCGACCGCCTGGGTCTCGGTGTCGAACACCTACAGTGTTAGCACTGGTCCGAAAACCTCCTCCTGGACGATTACCCTCTTTAGATTTGAGGCCTCGAGGAGTGTTTGACAGCTATGGTCCCTATCTACCCGTAGTTTCATTGCCTGCATAGCAGCCAAGAATAGGTAGATAGCTTCTATAGGCCGCCCGCCAAACTTCGATTCCCTGATCCTGTAAGCCTGAAATCCCTCCTGTTTCTTCGCTGTTGTTGGAAATGTCATGCAGTAAATGAAAAGCGGGAGGAAGGCCTCTCTTTCGCTCGCTTTGCACGTTCTGCCAGGGCTGTAGCATGCAGTCCTTCTTTTCCTCGGGTATGGGCGAGCCTGATATGGGCGAGCCTGTGTCCGCATTGCTTCAAATACCGGCTGGAGCGTTTATGCGATTCGCCTCAGACAGTGGAACAGCTTCAGGAGAATGAGTTTCAGGGTACATCATCTATAGGGCATTATGAAAAAAAAACCAGGCTTCACGTTATTCGATTTGCAGCTCGTGATTTTAGGCACTGCGCTATCAGCTGTTTCTCCACAACCATACGCGCAGACGCTACCATGGGACCCAAACAGCAATCTCGTATTTAATGGTTCCCTCGGCAGTGGTGAGGTCGTCGAACTCACCAGTGTTACCGGCGATTTTACCGGCAGTCTCGGCACAGGTCCGGGACAAGTGCAATGGACCGGCAGTGGAGGGTTTCTTTCGAATGGCTCGAATCGTATTGTCAATATCGGCGGCAGCGGCGGCACTCTGACCTGGGGGAGCGGAAACTTTGTCCCCAGCGGAGAGGCCCTCATTCTCGGCACATCCAGCGCAAATATGCTGGATTTCCAGAATGGAATCGACCTCGGCGGGATAACCCCTGTCATTCGAGTCCAGGGGGGCTCCATTGGCGGACATGCACGGATTAACGGTATTTTGTCCGGCATGGGAGGGCTTCAGGTGATTGGTACCGGGAACGACATGCTGGAGCTGACAGGGGCCAATACATACTTGGGTGCTACCTTCATCAGCTCCAGCACCCTGGTTGTAAATGCCGACAACAACATGGGGACTTCCACGGGGCCGCTTATACTCTTTAATGGCACGCTGCGAAATACCGCAAGCTTTGCCATGACACGGAACATTTTCCTTAATTTTGGTTCGGGTACATTCCATACCGATGCGAATCTTGAAGTGGCTGGTATCATCAACGGCATAGGTGGCAGCCTCATCAAAACCGGCTCCGCGCAGCTGACCCTGACTAATACTTATTTCGGTGACACCGTGATCAGTGCCGGAACACTCCAGGTTGGCAACGGCGGCACCACGGGCAGTATCACCGGGAACGTGATCAACAATGGCACGCTCGCGTTCAACCGCTCCGATGACACGAGCTATGGCGGTGCGGTTTCCGGAGCTGGGGGGTTAACCAAGCTGGGCCCGGGAAGATTGACATTGACCGGGGAAAACACCTATATCGGCGGCACGACCATTACTGCCGGCGCCCTGCAAATCGGCAACGGCGGCACCACGGGCAGCATAGCCGGGAACGTGACCAATAACGGCACGCTCGCGTTCAACCGCTCCGATGACATGAGCTATGGCGGCGTGGTCTCCGGAACTGGCGCGCTGAACAAGCTGGGGGCGGGAAGGCTGACATTGACAGGGGAAAACACCTATACCGGCGGCACGACAATTGATGCCGGGGCCCTGCAAATCGGCAACGGCGGTACCACGGGCAGTATCACCGGGAACGTGACCAATAACGGCACGCTCGCGTTCAACCGCTCCGATGACATTGGCTACGCGGGAGTGATTTCCGGAACCGGCGGCCTGGATAAGCAGGGTGCCGGAAGGCTAATATTGGCCGGGGAGAACGCCTACACGGGCCCCACTCATATCTATAGTGGAACCCTGCAAATCGGCAATGGCGGCACCACCGGCAGTATGGTCGGAGATGTGAGTAATTTCGGCGGCACGCTCGCGTTCAACCGTTCGAATGACCTGGGCTATTCAGGAGCGATTTCGGGTTTTGGCACGATCGTCAAAGATGGGACAGGGACGCTGGCACTGACAGGGAATTCAGGAGGGTTTGTGGGCTCGATTCTCGTCAATTCCGGCACGCTTGCCGTCAATGGCGTCCTGGGTGGCGTGGTGAATGTGGATGCGGATGCCCGCCTTCAGGGCAACGGGATGATCGGTACGGGAATTGTTGCTGGCACGATTGCGCCTGGAAATTCCATCGGCACGCTTGGAGTAAGCGGCAATTACACGCAGCTTCCCGGCTCCGTCTATGAGGTTGAAATCGACCCTGCCGGAAACAGCGACCGGATCGCTGTCGCGGGCACGGCGAACCTCCACGGCGGCACGGTCGCGGTCACTCCAGGGACGGGTACTTATTCCGCCGGCACGCGCTACACTATCCTGACAGCGGCAGGTGGACGGACAGGAGCATTCGATGCGCTCAACCTTACCCGGACGCTGCCCTTTCTGGATGTGGTATTGAGCTACGACCCGAACAATGTTTACCTCGATGCCAACCCCCTCGCATTTTGCGCTGTCACTGTTACAGCCAACCAGTGTGCGGCGGGCCAGGCCGTGGAGAGCCTGGGCTCCGGGCGTTCACTGTATGACATAATCACGGGTCTTCCTGATCGGGATGCCGCGCGGCGGGCTTTCGACAGCCTTTCAGGGGAACTTCATGCCAGCGCAAAGGGCGTCATGATCGAGGATAGCCGTTTCCTGCGCGAAGCGGTCAATGATCGCTTGCGCCAGTCCTTTAGCGGGTCTGGCATCCCTGTTTCCCGGGCATCGGGGCAAACACTGCAAGAAAACAGAGCGGCCGGCCATGCATTCTGGACTCGCGCATTCGGTTCTTTCGGGCACCGTGGCGGAGACATGAACGCGGCGCGCATCAATCGGAACATCGGGGGCTTTTTCATGGGGGGCGACACCCTTATTGCCGATCTCCTGCGTCTGGGGATCGCCGGGGGGTACAGCAATTCGTCCTTCAATGTGAACGACCGTTTTTCAACAGGTTCAAGCGACAATTATCACGTGACGGCTTATGGGGGCACTCGCTGGCACGCGCTCGCCCTGCGTTTTGGCGGCGGTTATACCTGGCATGACTTCGAAACGAACCGCAATATTCTTTTCCCGGGTTTCAACAACCAGGTGAAAGGGGATTATCGCGGCCGCACAGGGCAGGTGTTTGGCGAACTGGGCTACGAGCTGCCGTTCAAGAACGTTTCACTGGAGCCCTTCGCGGGAGTGGCGTATGTCAATCTCGCCACCAAGGGCTTCCAGGAGCGGGGGAGCATCGCAGCGTTGAGTAGCTCCAGGGATAACGAAGGGGTCACCTACAGCACGGTGGGCATGAATGCGGCGAGCATGTTTTCCACAGCAGGGGGAACGACCACAAGGCTGCGGGGCAGTCTGGGATGGCGTCATGCCTTTGACAGCGTTCCAACCCGCTCGGCCCTGGCTTTCAGTGGAGGCTCGACATTTGGCATTGCAGGCACCCCCATCGCGAAAGAGGCAATGATCATGGCAGCGGGTCTCGACGCAAACGTTGGCAAGAACGCGATCCTGGGCATTGCCTATACCGGACAAGTATTTGGCAACGTCGTGGATAACGGTGTCCGGGCAAATCTCGACTGGAGGTTTTAGCCCGCGTTTCTCACAAATGGCAGGTGCATCGCGGCCGAAATCATGAGTAAGTTGTTTTACGAGAACGACTTGAATCATGAAAAGGAAGGGCCGCGATGCAGCACCGTGTAGCGCAAAAGCAATCCGCGCAGGACGTATTATTGAGCCGGCGAGCAAAAAGTACAAACGTCATACCCGCGGAAGCCGGTATCCAGTGACGTGCAAAGTGCGCCATTATTGGTTTGGGCTGGATTCCGAGTCAGGTCAGAATGACCAATTCATAGTATTTTCTGACCGGATCAATAGGGCTATCAAGCTACTGTTCGCCGGCTGCTTTCTTGCCGAGATAGGCTGCCTGGCCCAAGCCGAATATTGACAGCAGGGTGGCATCGACATCCGGCATGGTAACCACCCGGCGAAATTCGATGTTCTCCATGAATTCGACTGCGGATATGGCATAAATGATTACCGTGAGGATGGTGATCGCCACCATCTGGAAATCCCCAAGATCCGGCTTATTGTTGTCGTCGCAGATGAGGTCAATCGCTCTTGGTTTGGAGGCAGGTGGTTTCAGGTCAGGTTTTTCATCCACTTTGCCCGTTGTAATCGCTTTTGCTCCGGCAAATGTCAGGACGCTGATCCCGGAAAGAATGAGCAGGTGTGGCGGAATATCCACGCCGCCTACATAGCTCCAGCCTGCCGCTGTAATTCTGTGAGATACGATGGCGATATAGGCGCTGATGACCAGCCAGAACCAGAGGAAGGTCTGGAACTTGGAGCTGCTGTAGCGGTTATCACGCCCGAGGTAAAGGTAAGTGGGGTGTCCGCGGGTGAAAATGTACGCAAGGATGAAAAGCACAAAGATCGCAATGAGTAGCGATGCCCAGCGAGCAACGCGCCCGACGGGCTCACTCTGCCATTCGAGCGATCTGACGTGATTGATTTTAACCTGAGCAGTTTCGTCGGATGAGTTTATGCCGCCTTCGAGTACGTACGTGGCCCTGATTCCATCGCCCTGCCGCATGGCGGACACCAGAGGCTTGAAATCGGCGCCTGTCTGGAGCGGTATGTTCACCTCGTACTCCCGCTTCTCCGGCAGTTGCGTGCGTACAACGATCCAGGAGTCATCCTCCGCGATTTCCTTGATTGTGCCGACAATGGTTTTACCCACTATCTCGATATCGGTGAGCGCATGGCCTCTCGCACGCGGTACGTAGGTAAGTAAAACCAGGTCGCCTGGATTGGGCCAGGCAGCCCGGAGCTCAGCCGACGCTTCCTGGCGCGACGGAATAAATGTCTGCACATCCCCGTTAACCGATTTCACCGCCAACGGGTCGGCCTGAACGACAATGCCCTCGAACTTTACAGGAACGGGGTTGAGCGGAGGCTCCTCTTGCCTCCTTGCCGGTTGAGCCTGGGCTTGATTCAGGAACTGGCGCTGGGGCTGAGGGTGTAGTTGAGGATGAGTCTGTGCTTTTGGATCGGCATTGGCGTTCATGCTTTGGTTCTGGCCAATGCTGGAGGGTGGAACAGCCTCCTGACCATGAACTAGCGGCGTAAGCAGAAGAAGAGCGAGGATAAGCAAGAGTTTTTTGTTATTCAAATTGTTAACCATTTTGTCGCTGCGAAAGTGGATTCTATTTTCCCGGCAGTTCCGGTAATGTTGCCGTGGAATCTCATCTCATCCCTCCCACTCTCGGGGCTATTACTGCCCGGTCGCAAAATATTCCAGCAGGAGTAGAAGTCCGTAGCCGCCGGACGGCAATGCGATTGCCGCCCCGAATATCGGGTGCTGGGTGAAGGGGAGGAAGGCTCCTCTTTTGTTATTTTTGATCGTGTGAGTTGCCCATTCGATCTGCTGCCTCTGCTTTATTTCTTCCGGTGTCTGGCCAGATAGCTGGATCAGCCTGCTCTCCAGACGCCTGATGGCCTCGTGCCGGGCTTTTTCGGCCGATCTTCGCAACGCCAGCGCATTCCCGACAACGAGTATCGCATTGAGGGAGAAGATAATGACCAGCGAGGCGGGAAAACTCCAGTTATCGATATAGCCATGGCGTCCGATGATTAGCAGAACAATGATGATAAATGGGAAATAGATGAAATTGCCGATGACAGTCGTACGCTCGGCAATCAGTTCGATGCCCAGCCATTCATCCAGGTTCTCCTTGTTGATGCCGCTCTTGCTGGCTATTCTCCCGAGCGTGCCGGCAGGCCAATGGATTTTATTCATGGCAATGCAATTGACCCAGCGCCGGCACAACCTTGTGGCATCCACCACATAAAATATCAGTATCATCATCGCCGTGCCGCTCATGATGATGAGGCTATTGCTTATCAGGAAGCAGCCGGAACCCCGGCAGGGCGTATTTGGAAAGCCGAACAGCATCATCATCAGCCAGGCGAAACTTAATGCGACTGCCAGTTGCGGCAGGCCGCGGATTGCGAAATTTTTCAGGGCTCCAAGGGAGATGTACTCCCGCCAGAGGCGAACAGCATCGATCTCTTCAGTGCTTTGTGGACGCCAGACATGCAGCCCCAGGATACGCCGAATGGCGTGGGAAAAGATTCTGAATGGAAGCCTCTTGTGACTGACGTCTTTTTCGGGATCACATAGGGAAGTATCGGTAAAACTTGTACCTTTATCTTCGAGATCCAGTTCGTGCGTCAGGACGTTTTCGTTATTTTTCATCTTCCGCCACGAATACCATAAAAAGAGCAGGCTCATGAGCAGTGCAAGCAGGCGGATCGCTGCTGTTGGCCATGCGCTGATCCCTTCGGTGAACACGAAGGGCTCGCTTCCTGCGACATCCAGCGCCTTCCAGGGTACCCATTTGACCAGACCGTAGCATGCACCGACTGCGACAATCAAACTTGCCCAGAACAATTTAGTCATGGCAAGGTTGTAAAAAAAATCGGCTAACCTAGTACTGATCAGTATGATGCCCAGAACGAGAATGATGATGGCGGCGAATGCTTCCGCCATCCACCTGAGGTTTCGTTGCGTGTCGGAATAGGCGTCCAGGTCCGGGCGGGTCGGATGGATGCTCGCATAATGCGGCGACTCCAGGCGAGGATCGATGCTGATATCGAAAGCTCCGGTCCTTCCGATCTCGTACAACCTCGTTCCGGTATTTGCAAAAAAATTATCCGGCTTGCTATCCCAGTTCCCTTTATTCATTTCTGTGTTCAGTCTGACGCAATCGGAGCAGTTCGTTTCATCTGCATCAACAGGGGCGAGATGTCCGAGCGCCATCAAAGCTGCATAGAACAGGGATGTCTGGTAGCTATCTCTAAACGGGGGAATGGGTATTTGCAGCCCGGGTTGCAGTTCCAGCCCGAAGTGTGAGGCGATGACAAGATTGTGGGTAAATTCCCACTGGGCAGGATAGGCGAGCCTGGCATTGAGGTCGGTCGTGAAAAATATGGCGCTTGGAAACTGCTGGCGAAGCGCTTGAAGAATCAGAAGCTTGTCATAGACATCACTTCCCAGCACCCCAATTGCCTTGAATTTCCCATCCCTCATTTCCTCCTGTTTCAGCGCTGCCGCCAGTCTGACGAGGTAATCGATCTGGCTGCGGCCCTCAGGTCTTTGGCTCGCATCTCCCTTGCTCGGCGCCGATCGTCCTTCGTACCATGCCTTGCCCTTGGCCAGAATACCCTCGGTATCTTTATCGCTGCTCCTGCCTTCCGTTTTGCTGCTTTGCGTTGCCGGCAGTTCACCGTCAAGCCCTGCAAGATACGAGTGGTGCGACACCCATTCTGGCCATTCGTCTCTACGCAGCTTGTTCATTTCCGCCTCCAGCTCAGGGCCGGACTTGCCAGAGCCGGTTTCACTTGACGCTACTGCCACAAAGGTGCGTGGAAGGGCCCGTCCATACAGGGTATCCCACTCTGAAATCAGCGCCACCTTGAATTCGCAGGATTCTTTTGTATCTTTCCCGAATTTGCTTCCCGAACAATTCTTCAACCTGAGCTGGCGGCGGTTCAGTTCCTGAACCAGGTGCTCGGCCAGTACTGCGTCTGTACCGATCGTCCTGCGAAAGTTTTTAATACCTGCGCACGAAAACAGGCGCTCCACTATCGGGGGATTCTCCACGGCTTCCGTTCGTTCGCCACCGCCATTGCCGGCGAGTGTTCTGCCGGGACAGCTGCAGAGCTTGTCGATTGCTTCCGCTGCTTCTTTTTCCGCTTTGCTTTTATCTGGGTAGGGCGAATCATCAAGCAGAAACGTGTCTTCCGCCGTCGCCCAGGGTGAATAAAACTGAACGTTCCTCAATGCATCGAGTGGTGGATGGGAGGAAGGGCATTGCCCCCCGGATTGCCTTGTCTCCTCGCCTAATTTGTCTTTTACCTCCTGCACCATTGCGCGCAGGGCAGTGGAGAATCTGGGACCTAAAACGTCATATGTCAGATTTATTCGATATTTACCGAATTTGCTGTCGAGGTGCGTCATCAACTCGCTCAAGGAGGTGAACGGATTGCGGCCGAAATCCTGCGCCTTCAGCCATATGACGAATACATGTTTTTTGTTTTCCAGTTTTTCCCTGGGAATGAATAGCTCGGCAGGAATTACGACAGCCCTGGTTGCTGCCATCTCTTGCTGACCGTTCTGCTTTTTCTCTTCTGCGCGATTCCAGATGAAAAAGCGGATGTATTCACCCGATTCCGGCGTATACCCCGCCGCGCCCAAGGCCGATATCATCGCGTAACGATCGTTGAGCCTGGTTTCCGCGCCACTAGAGTACGGGCTTCCATCCACGAACACCGGCAGGACCCGGAGTTGGGAGGAGACGCCGGATTTTGCGAGAACTTCGACAAGCGGGGCTAGTTGATGCGCGCCATCGGTTTCTTCGCCCGTCTCCTTCGGTATTTTCGTTTCACCGGACTGATATGCTTCTACCGCCTCGAATGGGTCCTGCCAGAGCCGCGACTGGACAATTCCCTCTTCCACGAAAACATGGGAACTGACTCCCTTGCTGATGGGCCGGGAGGTCTGGAGTGAGATTTCCTGGTAGATGAGAAAACTGCTGACCATCGCCAGTAGCGCAAAGATTCCGGCGAGTGGCAGTTTTGGCTTCTCATCCTGTTGTTCCGCCATGTGATGAGCCTTTCAGTTGGCGGGGCAAGCGGCGGTTGGCCGGTTTCAAGGCTTGCGGGAGTCGGCAGTTGCAATTATGTATAGCACAAATGCCCGTAAATGCTGAATGTATGCAGCCATCCAGCTATCGATGCCTGGGCTTGGAACGTTGCGGCCCGAATATATAAACGTGGCTATATCCCCGGGTTGTACTTTGGTCCAATAGGCAAAGCTGTTCAAGCTGGTAGTATGCAAACCGGGGAAGCAAGGGTGGATCGGAATCAGACAGCTTCTCCAGTAGCAGTAAACGAGGTAGAAGTAAAAGTCATGTACATGTAATTAGTAGTAGAAGCAAACGCCACCGCGCCCGGCAGCAGGCCTCCTGCGCCGGGCTTTTTTGGACAACTTTATCATTCCTTTTGAGACGTCCGCTGTGCGTATAAAAATCATAATTGTTGCGCTGGTGATAGGGCTGGTATGGGGAAGAGGAGGGGATTCAGACAAGGCGAGCAGCAAGGAGAGCATCTCACCTCTTTTTATCACTGCATTGTCTGCGACAGCACTTACACTTACTCCGGCAAAAAACCGAACTCGACCGGAAAATTGACATAAAAAAGGTCGATGTTTTCTGCTTGCAGCAGATGCATGAAACCTTCGGCTTCTTCTTTACTGAGAACAAAACTGACTTCCACGGGTAAGTCCGGCGCCAGTTCAAGAAAGGTTTCTGTGTGCAATACGCCATGGCGACCGAAACCGGCCAAGGCGCGGGTTGCGGTACCGCCATTAAAGCCACTTTTTTTTGCGTGCTCCAGCAGCCACTCGTACAGCAGTATGCCATTATGCTCGCGGTATTCGCTTACGTAGAATTTGAGAAAGACTCCTTGCATATCCTCCTCCGTTTGCCCCTCTCATTCCCTGTATCATTCTTTCCCGGATTTGGACAGTCCCGTTTCAATGCTGGGCCAGCCATTTGATGGTCATTATTCCCAGTATAGTCATCACGAGAGAGCCAGCAAGGTGTGAAAATATGATGACAAACGTCCAGGTATATTGTCCACGCAAGAGCAGCGTAACGGTTTCGGCTGAAAAGGTGGAGAAGGTTGTCAATCCGCCGAGAAAGCCGGTGATGGCAAACAACCTTGCCTCGGGCGGGAGAAAGCTGTTGTGATGAAAATACTCGATCGCGACGCCGATAAGATAACCTCCGGTCAGGTTGGCGGCGAGAGTACCCAGGGGAAGGGTCGGAAACAGAGGGTTTAATGTCATCCCAAACCACCAGCGTAACCAGGCGCCCAGCGCCGCACCTGCGCCTACCGCTGTTAATGCATAGACGCCCATTGCTTACACCCGTGTCCGCAAGTTCAGCTATCTTCCATCGAGTGGTTATAAAGTCCTTCCCGCGCCAGGCCATTTAACTGGCAACGTTTGGAAAACGCGCGCTGTGCTTCAGCCACATTTTTTTCCTCTCCCTTCCAGGCGGCAAGAACTGGTTCCTGGAGTGCCCGGCCATAAGAGAAGCTGAGTTGCCAGGGGCAGTTTCCCCTCATGATGTTCAGGGCATTCAGGTTATCGGTTGCTTCCTCGGGGTTTTGACCGCCCGAGAGAAACACGACTCCCGGCACTGCCACCGGCACATAACGGCGCAGGCAGCGGATCGTTGCTTCCGCAACTTGCTGAGAACTGACCTGGAGCGCGCATTTCTTTCCCGGAATGACCATATTGGGCTTGAGCAGCGTCCCTTCGAACACTACGCCATGGGCGTCGAGTTCCCCGAACAAAGTTTCGAGCATGGCGGAGGTGATGCTTTCGCACCGTCCGATATCGTGCGCGCCATCCATCAGAACTTCCGGTTCCACAATGGGCACCAGGTCGGCTTCCTGGCAGAGGGCTGCATAGCGAGCCAGAGCGTGACAGTTTGCCCGAATGGCATAGGCAGAAGGAAGGGATTGCTCATCGATTTCCATGACTGCCCGCCACTTGGCAAATTTTGCGCCCAACTGTTTGTATTCCGCCAGCCGGTCGCGCAAGCCGTCCAAACCTTCAGTGATTTTGTTCCCAGGTTGCAGCGCCAGCGGCTTCGCACCCTTATCCACCTTGATGCCCGGTATGATTCCCCGCTCCGACAGTACCTGTGGAAACGGTATTCCGTGCTTCGAACTCTGCCGTATCGTTTCATCATACAGGATGACGCCGCTGATATAGCGTTCGATGCCCTCGGCAGTGAAAAGTAGCTCCCGGTAGCGGCGCCGGTTTTCCTCGGTGGATTCAACGTTGATCGGAGCAAAACGTTTTTTTATGGTGGGGTTGCTTTCATCCGCTGCCAGAATCCCTTTCTGCCTGGCAACAATGGCCTCCGCCACTGACTTGAGTTCATCGATGTTCATAAGCTTTTATCCTCCTTAAACAAGTGCAGATCCAGGACAGGTAGCCGGATATGCGATTTTTCACCCTCATTGCCGGATTACCGAATGGGCGGCGGTCCAAAAACACCCAGTTGCCACATGATGAGCAAGAGAATGAGGATTCCGATGGTCAAAAGATAGAATGGCCATACGGTTTTTTTATCCTCGTAGGGATCCACCAGCGAGCGGCGCGCCCCTTCCGGCAAGCGGGCGAGCTTGGTAAGGGATGTTCCAAACGGAATATTGATGTGTGCACGCGCATTGATGGCCCATCCATTTGCGTCCAGAACCGGACCGAGGTTGCGTTTTTTCAGCTTGAACCATGCGACCAGCATAGCGGGGCCGGAAATCAGCAATATCAGGCCGATGATCGCGAGCGGTATCTGCCAGAATTCAAGTCCCAGTATGCCTGTGACAATGGAAGCAACGACACCTCCGATTGCGCCGAGAGCCAATCCTATTGCTGCAAATATCCCGGCGAATTTGCCTACATCGAAGGGTTGCGCGGAGGGGGGAGGAGGAGTGCCAGGGGCCGGTGGGACGGCGATTCCAGCCGCCGCGACGGTCAGTTTTTCATCCGCCTCGGCGGCTTTCCGGCTAGCCATTTTTTCCAGTTGCTCATTAATGAATTTCACCAGCTTTTTATAAGGGGACCAGAAAGCCTGACGAATGCTGATGGGGTGGTCGATGATTCGCACGATCGTGGCGTCCCAATCCTGGCCTTTTCGGTCATAGAAAATGCCGTTCCGCCCGATCATCAGGAAATCGGAATCGCCGGCGGTAAAGGCAGCTGCAATACTCATTTTCTCGGTGCCACCCTTACGTATACAGTCGCAATACGCCAGATAGATCCCGCTCATGCTTGCAAACTCCGCATGCTTGGCAATGTCGTCCACTGTTACGCACAGATCACAGCTTCGCCCGTCGAGGTACAGTGTCCCCACCTGGAAGAGCGCTTTATCCCTGCCTGTATAAAAGCTGCGGAAGGATACGAAATTATTGACCAGATTGAACAGGTCACGATTGTAGCGCAATAGTTTTTCCACTGATTGGGTTGCCTTTACTTCCCCTTCTACCGCTTTATCCTGGCTGATCAGCCTGTCGATCTCCTCCTTGTGCCTGCCGGTGGAAATTTCGCGCAAGCGTGCGCCTCCAAGAGGCTCGGCAGAGCAGGCAGGCTTGTCTGCCTGCCAGGCTTCAAATGCTGCGAACTTGTTGCATAGCTCTTCCCATTCTGGAGCCGATAGATTTGCTTTCTCGCCGAGTGATGGTACGACCACCAGACTGCGGAATGCGTGGATTTCTTTTTGCCAGGCAGGATTTACTCCGGATCCCAGTGGCAGAGGTTTATCCGGTTCTACCGTGGCCAGAGGAAAGTTGGCGATATCTCCGCTTTTTGCCGACAATGTTTGCGCGGCAATGCCTTTGTAGTCGTCAGCGGAGCGGCTCAAGGGCACGGCTGAGCGTATGTCATACGCGGCCAGCCGGCAGCGGGTGAAGTAATCATCAATTTTTTCTTTGACCGCATGGAAGGCCTCTGCCGCTGCCTGCGTTTTGTCTCCCAGGAACCGGATACCGTCGTCACTTTCGCCTCTGGCTTGCCAGGCGGAATAGTCCGCAACTTCGGCAAAGAAGGAATCACTGATTTCCTGATCGATGCCGGGCTTCCCGCTCACGTCGGTTGTTGATCCACGGCACTTCATGATGTCTTCCACGGTTGCACGCAGTGCTGCATCGGAAATCTGGCTTGCGGTAATTACCCCATCGCCATTGAAATCCAGTCCTGCGACAAACTTCTCGATGTCAGCCATATCGGCAAGAGAAATTTCAGGTGCATCAGGCTTGCCGAGACTGCTCAAGATGTATTGTGCCGATGCCAGCACCTGCTGCCCCTCATCGGTGCTGTTGTCAATATCGGCCAGGGCAACACTGCCGGAGCCATTGATCAGCAGGTCCGGATTCCTCAGCAGCTTGCCTGTCCACGCGATCGCGGCGAGCACCTCGTTTGCATGCACACGCCCGTCATCGTCATGGTCGATCAGGTCGAGTGTTTTCGTGTCAAATTCTATGCCGCGTGTAGGGCAGCTCAACGCTACCCACAATTTCTGGTCCAGGTCTTTTAATGCCAGCAGGTCGGCTCCGGTATCAATTTGTACCTGATCAAAACCGCCTGCCCGGAAAAATTTCCATTGGTGCGTGGTAGCCATTGTGTCTCCTTTATTTTTTTGTTTTTATTCCCGCACTACGTCCTTATACAGAATTTATAGGCATAGCATGTTTGCATTACAAGATATGTGAACGGATGGCGTTGAAACTGGAAAGCATTCCAAAGATGAAATTTGCGGCGACTGCAGGAATAACGCCGCATCCCAGGGAAAGGATTGCTTCACATTGGACGCTGCAAAGCCCAATGTCCCCGTCCACGACGTCCTCCTTTTGAATCAAAAAGCTATTTTATGGCCCTGCCGGCCATGCCGTCGAAACCCAGTTTTATCAATGCCTTTTGCTCGGCTTCACTTTGGACGCCCAGCGCGATCGCTTTCATTCCCAAGGCGTGAGCTTGCCCGCACAGATTTTTCAGGAATTTCTGGTTCGCTTTATTCTGGTTAATGCGGTGAATGAAACTATCGGTTACTTTAAGATAGCTTAGCCCGGCCCCGGCGAGACTTTGAATGCTGTCGAGATGGCGCCCGAAATCCCTGATACCAAGGTGGCAACCCAGCTGCCCGAAAATATGGCAAGAATCGCGGAAGGCTTCGAACTTGCGAAAAGCGCCATACTCCGGCACTTCGATCCAGAGTCGGCGGCACAGTTCGGGATGCTGGCGCAGCAGTGCGTCAAGCTTATTGCGAAAACGATGATTCGCGACTGTTTCAATCGATAAATCAACTGCGACCTCGCCAGCATTCGATCGCAGGAATTCCAGTGCGTGGCGCAATACTGCTACGTCGATGGGACCCGTGATGTTCAGGCGAGCGGCGATGTTGATAAAGTCGGACGCATCCAGCCAGCCGCCTTCCGCTTGAGCTTGCATGCGTGCAACGCCTTCCTGGTGCAGCACCGCACCAGTGGGATCGACAACAGGATGGAAAGCCAGCATGAAGCGGTTGGCAGTCAAAGCATCACTGAAAATGTGGCGCCAGTCGGCGATATTGAGGGAGACTGGAGAAGCCTGTCCTGATGGCCGGGCAGCGAGATGCCAGGCGTTTGCTCCGGTCTGCTCCGCTGTGGCCAGTGCTGCGTCTGCTCTGGAAAGAAGCTCGCTGAGCGTATCGCCGCGTTGATAGGGCACGGCCCCGATATGGCAGAAGTCGGTGATCCTGTCACCGTCACGCAGCGGGAGTGCTGCGAGTTCCTCAGACAATCGCCTGGCAAATTTGGTCGCATTACTGACATCAGGAGCGAGAAGCGCGAAATCCGAGCCATTCAGGCGCGCAGCGAGTGGCGGAGAAGATGCGATCTCCTCGAATTCCTCGGTGATGCCGCCAATCAGTGAACCGACCCGATGAAGCAGTTCGTTTGCGCCAGTTCTGCCGAGTTTGCGGTTGATCTCTTCCAGATTATTGATGCGTATGAGGAAAAAGATTCCACGCCTGCCTTGTATTTGTCCTTGTATCTGTCCTGTCGCCGCGTCTGCAACAGTTGCAGTTGAAGCAAGGGTCTTTTCCTCGTGCAGGACAACTTCACCATGTCCACCCATAGGGTGATATTTTCCCTCGCTGGCCTCATCCTGGGGCATGTCCTGTACTTCGCTGGCGGCCCCCGGTTTCTGTTCTACTTCATGACCTTCTTCCCTGCCAATTAAAATCTGGCTAAGCTGGTTCATGAAGTACTCCCGCCTGGCCAAGCCTGTGATCGGGTCAAAGTTTATCTGCTTGTGCAAAGCTTCCAGACGCTTGGTTTCTTCGATGCCGCGGTTATGCAGGCGTCTGATCATGTCATTCGTGGCACGTGCCAGGCTGCGCAGTTCCGGTATGCGAGGTTCTGAAATAGTGAGAAAGCGGCGTTCCATGATCTCATCGGCCTGCTCGACCATCTCCGCCAGCGGTTTGTGGATACGCTGCAATATCGTCGCCCCGATCAGCACACATACGATCGATGCACCCAGAAACCAGAGCATCAGGGTTTTTGCCTGCTCCCAGAGCGCCTGATGCGCGAACTGAGCCTGGCTGATCACCTTGATCACGCCAAAGTGCAGTAAGGCGTCGGATATCTGGGCTTGACCCGGTGTTGCACTGATTGGAAAGAGACGAGTGAACCATCCGGGAACAGTCGTTTCTATCTTGTTCTGCACGCGTTCTGTGATCAGCTTGCCATCGGCGGAGGTGATGGAAATGGCCTGGTATTGGCCACTATCAAAAAAAGCAGCGATTTGAAGACCGATGGTGATAGGGTCCTTGCGGAGTTGGGAAATCGAATATGCGAGAGAATTCGCGCTATCGATGTTTTTGCGGTGAAGCTGTTGCTCCAGATAGCTTCGTGTGCCAAGCAGACTTACAAAAAGGCTACCGGTAAAACTTGTGATGGTCACCAGGATAACGGCTAACCATAGTTGTCGAAAGAGAGACATTGAACGCCTTATTGTTTTAGACAGCGTCTTCAGGACAATGTCCTCCGCGGGCGCGATGACGGTTTCATCAAGGAATTATCAACCTGCGGTGGATTCCTGAGTTATGAGATTAGCACGGAGTGGACAGGGGTTCAATTTGCAGAAAACACACCTGAGAAGCAACGAGACGACATCAAGAGAGATAACCCATGCCACCCACTTCCCATACTGCCTTCATTTCCCATCCGGATTGTCTGTTGCACGAAATGGATTTTTATCATCCTGAAAGTCCAGCGCGGCTGAAGGCGATCGAGGATGAGCTGTCTGCTTCAGGGCTGATGGAGAAGCTGAGACATTATCCGGCGCCATTGGTGACTATTGGCCAACTGGAGCGTGTGCATACACAGGAACATGTTGCAAGGCTGCAAGCAGCAGCCTCCCGCGCAGCTTCAGGAGGTTTCACGTACCTCGATCCGGATACCGCCATGAACCGCCACAGCCTGCGAGCAGCTTATCGTGCCGCGGGGGCAGCCGCCTTCGCTGTTGATCTCGTGATTGGAGGGGCGGTGGAAAATGCGTTTTGCTGTATTCGTCCTCCGGGTCACCACGCCGAACGCGGGCACCCGATGGGTTTCTGCCTCTTCAACAATATTGCCGTAGCGGTTGCCCATGCGCTTGAAGCGCATGCTCTGGAACGGGTCGCGGTGGTGGATTTCGACGTGCATCACGGCAATGGTACGGAAGATATCTTTCAGCACGATCCGCGCGTCATGATGGTCTCGACATTCCAGCATCCGTTCTATCCTTATAGCGGCATCGCAGGCCGTTCAGAGCGGATGGTCAATATCCCGCTGCCGGCAGGGAGCAACGGCAAGGTATTTCGGAAAGCAGTGGATGAATTCTGGCTGCCCGCGCTGGAAAGATTCGAACCGCAAATGTTGTTTGTTTCCGCTGGTTTCGATGCTCATGCCGATGATGAGCTTGCTTCTCTGAATCTGGTGGAAGACGATTATGCGTGGGTAACTGAAAAAATCAAAGAGGTTGCCCGCGTTTATGCCGGGAAACGTATCGTATCGGTGCTGGAAGGCGGGTATGCATTGGCTGCGCTGGGACGAAGCGTGGCAGCACATATAAAAGTCCTTATGGAGGGCTGACAGCTCAAAACGTGCCCCTCCAACACCTATATTCCAGGTGCCTCTTTGACCCTTCGTTTACCTGAAAGTCCTTCCTTGAGCATCTCCTGAGCCTGTCAAAGGGAATGGGGAATGTCCTGAGCCGGGCGTATCATGATCTCCATTCGCGCCTTACAAGCATGCCCTGAGCCTGCCGAAGGATTCAGGGCGAACGGAGAAGAGGGATACAGGTCAAAAGGAGGAGAATCAGGTTGAAAACAGGAAACCTCGTGTTCAACAGAATTTCCCCGAAGACGTTTCGCTATTCTCCTATCAAGTCTATGATGGAAATAGCAATGAAGGGATCAGACCCGGTATTTTCCGGCTCATACCGAGAGGGTGGCATTGAAGGGCAACCATAAACTGGGCGTTCCCCTGATTCTGTTAATCATTCTCGCGATCACGGCGGGGGTGGTATGGCAGTATCTTGCCGGAAGTAAGCCGAGCATCAGGATAGGTGTGCTCCACTCCCTCTCCGGGGTCCTTGCTGCAAGCGAGAAGCCGTTGATCGATGCCATACAGTTGGCCGTTGAGGAGGCCAATGCCGCAGGAGGCATTAAGGGTCACAAAATTGAAGCGGTGGTAGCGGATTGCAGGTCAGACGCGGCTCATTGCGCGCGGGAGGCCGAACGCCTGATTCTCGAAGAGAGAGTAGAGGCGTTGTTCGGTTGCTGGACTTCTACCTGCCGGAACGCCGTGAAACCGGTTGTGGAACGGCATGATCACTTGCTGTTTTATGCGTTGCGGTATGAGGGCATGGAGCAGTCGCCAAATATTATTTATGGAGGTGCGGCACCAAACCAGTTGGTGATGCCTGCCGTGCACTGGGCCCTGGAAAATCTTGGTAACCGAAAACATGCACATCCTAGCGGTAAACGGGTCTATCTAGCAGGGTCGGATAATATCTTTTCGCGAGTCCTGCATATTCTTATCAAGGATGTTCTGGCAGCAAACGGCGGATTCGTATCGGGGGAATATTATCTGCCTCTCGGTTCCCAAGACATGGATCCTCTCGTAGAGGATATCGTGGATCAACAGCCCGATCTAATATTGAGCACGATTGCGGGCGCCTATAATGCGGGGTTCTTTCAAACGTTGAACAGGAGGGGAATCACAGCGGAGAGCATCCCGGTATTATCGTTCAGTGTTACCGAGGTAGTGCTGTCGGTACCGGACAAGATACCGATGACTGGACACTATGCTGCCCGGAATTATTTCCAAACCATTCCTTCGCCAGAGAATCAGGCATTCGTCAAGCGGTTCCGCGACCGCTATGGGGAGAAAGCTGTTATTGACAGCCCGACAGAAGCCTCTTACGTCAACGTGCACATGTGGATTCAGGCTGCCTCAGAGGCAGGCTCGGGTAATCTGGCAAAGGTACAAAGATTGATTTTGCGTCAGAGCCTTCCTGCTCCGGAGGGGATCGTGGCGCTTGATCCGATTACTCGCCACGCATGGAAAGTGGCTCGGGTTGGCAAAGTGCGGGAAGACGGACAATTCGATATCGTGTGGGATTCCACGCGCCCGCTGGAACCAGCGCCATTCCCATCCTATCGGTCGCGTGAAGAGTGGAACGTCCTGCTGGAGGAGGTGCTGAACACATCTCTGATGATGCAGACAACGCAGTTCATGGAAAAACCCACGGAGCAACTCCAGAGGGCCGAAGGGTTGAAACGATGATACGTTTTACCTCACTTACGCAGCGTTTTGCTGTCTGGTTTGTAGCCGTTTCCGTGCTGCCTATCCTGATCATTGGTTATGCGCTGTTGCGTACCTTTGAGACCGAGGCGGAAAAGGCCGCAATTCAACAGGTGTCAGCGATCGCTGACATGAAAGCGGAACAGATCGACAGCTATCTGCGCGAGCGTTTGCTGGACGCGAGGGTGATCCAGACAACCAGTACAACACGCATGGCTATGCAGGACTTCAGCGGGGTGTACGTGAAGAGTGGAGTGGACTCCGATGCCTATCGTCAACTGGATGCATTTTATCGCGAACACTTCAAGCGCTTCGTGGAGGATGCCGGGTATTACGATCTGTTCCTCATCTCCCCCCAAGGCGAAATCGTCTACAGCCAGGCCCATGAATCCGATTTTGCGACGAGCTTGATCACGGGTCCGTATCGAAACAGCGGTTTTGCCTGGGTTGTGCGTGTTGCACTCAATACCTTGCAGAGCGGCGTCTCGGATTTCGAATACTACCCGCCCTCGAAAGGCGCGATTGCGGCCTTCATGGCATTGCCTATTATTGTTCAGGGAAAGCTGGAAGGCGTGCTGGCGCTGCAGATCTACAGTGAACGCGTGTTCGAGGTTGTGACTGATAATGTGGGACTGGGAGCAAGCGGTGAAACGGTCGTGACGCGCCTTCTCAACGATCGCACCGCATTGGTCATCGCGCCACTCAAGCATGAGCCGAAGGCGGCGTTGCAATACAAGATACCTCTCGCCACTCCACCATTTTCCATTGCGATCCAGAGCGGATTGCATGGGGAGCGAGGAGGAGGATTGAAGACGGACTATCGGGCCAAGGAGGTCGTGGCCGCCTGGCGTTATCTGCCGCGCATGAACTGGGGTATCGAGGTCAAGATGGATGCGGAGGAAGTGTTTGCTTTCGTTCCCCGAGTGCGCAACTACAGTTTGATAGTCCTGGGGCTCACCCTGATTGCTGCCATGCTGGGTGCTTTATTGTTCAGCCGCCGCGTGGTCATTACACTGACAAACCTCAGTCACAGCGCGCAGCACATCGCCGGCGGAAACCTAAAGCAGCGTGTTCCCGTTGCCGGATGGGATGAAATTGGTCAGCTGGCCAGCACCTTCAATACGATGACTGAGCGCCTGACCGCCAGCGATCGTCAGCGTGACGTAGCTGAAAAAGATTTGCGCCAGCTCAACCAAAACCTCGAAAACCGTGTTGCCAAACGTACAGCTGACCTGGAGCAGGCAAATGCGGTGCTTATCAGCAAAGAAGAAGAAATGCGTTCGATCGTGGAGCACATGGTGGACTGCATCATTACGATCGACGACAAAAGCATAATACGCTCGGTCAATCCCGTTATCGAAAAACTCTTCGGTTACACCCGGGAGGAAGTAATCGGTCAACCCATTTCCATTCTGATGCCCGAACCTTTCCGCAGCGGCCATGAGGGATATGTTGAGAGATACTACCGGACCGGAAGGGGGCGGTGTGAATTCGATCACATTCTGACGCTGGAAGTCGAGGGCGTGCATAACATAGGCATGGGCCGCGAAGTCCAAGGCCGCCACAAGAATGGTGAACTCGTCGATCTGTATGTGGCCGTGAGCGAGTATTTCGTGGGGGGGAAACGTTATTTTACCGGTGTGCTGCGCGATATCCGCGAACGCAAGCGGGTCGAGCAGGCTTTGCGCAACAGCGAACAGCGCTTTCGCGCCATCGTGGATAACCTGGCCGCGATTGTTGGGGAAATGACGCCCGACGGAGTGCTTGTCGAGATCAATCGCACTGCGCTCGAGGTGGGCGACCTGCGCAGCGAAGATGTTATAGGAAAGTGCCTGTCGGAGACCAGTTGGTTTTCCTATAAGCCGGAGGTGCGGCAACAGATCCGCGAGGATATCCGGCGCGCACTGGCGGGCGAGATCGTGCGTCATGACGTCGAGATACATATCGCCAATGGCGATCTGATGACAATCGATTTCATGCTGGTGCCAGTGCGTGATGATAAAGGCAGGGTAATCAAGCTGATTCCGTCCGGCATTGACATCAGTGAGAGAATCCGGATTCTCAAGGACCTCGAACAGGCCCGGCATGATGCCGAGCAGGCCAACGAGGCAAAATCAATCTTTCTTGCGGCCATGAGCCACGAGATACGCACTCCCATGAACGGTGTGATCGGCATGGCCGACGTGCTGCAGCAAACCAGCCTGAGCGGTTATCAGATGGAGATGGTCGATCTCATCCGTGAGTCGGCTTTTGCCCTGCTGGAAATCATCGAGGATATCCTGGATTTTTCAAAAATCGAAGCGGGAAGACTGGAAATCGAGCAGGCGCCAATGTCCGTGGAAAAGGTCGTGGAAAAGGCTTGTGCCATGCTGGAAAGCCTGGCTGCCAGGAAGGCGGTGGAACTCACCCTGTTTCTCGACCCGGCGATACCTGAAGAAGTCCTCGGTGATGCACTGCGGCTGCGCCAGGTGCTCGTTAATCTTGCCAATAATGCCATCAAGTTTTCCAGCGGATTGCAGGAGCCGGGCCAAGTGTCAGTACGGGCACTGCTCGTCGATCACGGCCAGGATACGGTAACGGTGGAGTTCGAGATAACCGATAATGGCATAGGTATGAACGAGGAGGTGCAATCGCGGCTTTTCACCTCTTTTACCCAAGGAGATACATCTACTACCCGGCGATACGGTGGAACTGGTCTGGGTCTGGCGATTACTCATCATCTGGTTCAATTGATGGGAGGCAGTATCGGGGTGCAGAGCGCTCCGGGTGAAGGATCGGTTTTCACTGTGCGGTTGACGTTTGACCTCATTCCTTCCTCGCACATGGAAGATAAGGTTATCGATCTCAGCGGGATTTCCTGCCTTGTAATCGGTGCTGAAAAAGGTTTGGCGGACGATCTGGCCGTATATTTGAGATACAGCGGTGCGGTTGCAGAGCGAGTGATCGATTTGCCAGCCGCCCTCAAGCGAATCGAGGTACTTCCGCCGGGGTTGTGGCTGCTGGTCATAGATGCCGGGCATGAAACACCTCCGCTGGAAGAATTGCGTGCCGCCTTCCGTTCCCGCCCCGACCTGGATCCACATTTCGTAGTCCTCGAGCATGGTCATCACGAGCCTGATATTGAGCCCCGCTTTGTCGTCATTCGTCGCGGGCGCAGGCGGCATGAGCGTACCGAAGAGGTCGATACCGTTACATTGGATGGCGATGTCATGCACCGTGACGCCTTCCTGCGGGCAGTCGCACTCGCCGCCGGAAGACTGCAGGAGGAATTACCCGCGCCCCCCTCCGAGGAGGTGAAGGCGGTGGCATTGCCGTCGCGAGAAAAGGCGCTCGGTGAAGGCAGGCTTATCCTTGTCGCCGAAGACAGCGAAATCAACCAGAAAGTGATCCGGCAGCAGCTTTCTCTACTGGGTTATGCGGCAGATATTGCAAAGGATGGAGGGGAGGCACTCAAACGCTGGGAAAGCGGCAACTATGCATTGCTGCTGACAGATTTGCACATGCCGGAAATCGATGGGTATCAATTGACCGCAGCAATTCGTGTCAAGGAGGGGGAGCAAGGTGCTGCGCGCAAGCCGATTATTGCCATTACGGCCAATGCACTCAAGGGTGAAGCTGAACATTGCCGTGCGGTGGGTATGGATGACTATTTGAGCAAGCCGGTGCAGCTCTCGCATTTGAAAGCGGTGCTACAGAAGTGGCTTCCTTCTCCCGGCAGCAGCACTGAATTGCTCGAACTGGCTCCACCAAGCTCTACTGCGCCTGCACCTTCCGCCACGGCCATACATGTTGCACCCGCTACGTCCGGGGAATCTGCTACTACCGGTGCCCCCGCTCTATCTACGGTTGCGGCAAAACCTGTCGATGTCCATATCCTTGAACAGCTCGTAGGTAACGACCCTGCCGTGATCAGTGAATTCCTTCAGGATTTTCGGGTGAGTGCACGAAAAACAGCAGAGGAGTTGCGAGCAGCGTGTCAGGCCGGTGATGCGAAAACAGCCGGCGGTATCGCACACAAGCTTAAGTCCTCGGCTCGCTCGGTAGGCGCATTGCAATTGGGTGAGTTGTGCGCTCAGATGGAACAGGCGGGCAAGGCGGGTGACATGACGCGGTTGAATGAGCTATTGCCATCTTTCGAATCGGAATTCGCCGCTGTGGATAAGTACATCGAGTCATTGGCATAATATCGTCGTCTGACAGACAAGTTGCCTCCAGCGACGTCCGGATTCAGAAACCTGACTGAACAATAACTGAAAAGATAAATGTTATGGTAGAACGATCCGCAGTGAAAATTCTAGTGCTTGACGATGAATCTTTCATGCTCAAGCTGTTGAACCGCATTTTATCCAACCTCGGATATAGCTCGGTCACACTTTGTGACAGCGGACGTGCAGCGCTGGAAAAAATAGCCGATGCAGACGCTGATACAGTACCCAATCTGATTCTGCTGGATCTCAACATGCCCGAAATGGATGGGATCGAGTTCGTGCGGCATCTCGTGGATCTTCACTATCCCGGCAGCCTCATATTGGTCAGCGGTGAGGATGAACGCATACTTCAGACCACCGTAAAACTGGTGCGGGCACACAAGATTCCCATACTGGGATACCTGCATAAGCCGGTGAAGCCCGATGCGTTGTCCGAACTGCTTGAAAGCTGGGCCCCTTCCGCAGCCGATGCCGCTGGTATGGCGAAGAAAGTCTACACCGCCGCTGAGTTGCGCGCCGCCATCGAGGGGGGACAACTGGTTAATTATTATCAGCCGAAGGTGGCAGTCGCCAAAGGCGAGGTGGTGGGTGTAGAGACTCTTGCGAGATGGCGTCATCCAGCGGACGGTATCGTATTTCCAGACCAATTCATTGGCGTGGCCGAGGCTGCCGGCCTGATTGACGACCTAACCAAGGCGGTGTTTGCCGAGGCGATGGCTCAGGCGAAAGCGTGGCAAGAAATGCAGTTGCCGCTGCGAGTAGCTGTCAATGTGTCCATGGACAATCTGGCCTCACTGGATTTTTTGAAGTTTGTGGCGGAAGTCACGGCAAAGGAGGGCATAGCCCCCCAAAATGTGGTGCTGGAGGTGACTGAAACCAAGCTGATGCAGGATACACGCGCTCCACTTGAGATTCTGACCCGGCTGCGCTTGAAGCGTTTCCGCCTTTCCATTGATGATTTTGGCACAGGCCACTCATCACTGGCCCAGTTACGCGATATTCCCTTCGATGAACTCAAGATAGATCAGGGGTTCGTACACCGCGCATCGGTGGATGAAACCTTGCGCGCAATTTACGATGCAAGCTTGTCCCTGGCTCGACAGTTGAATATGGAAGTCGTGGCGGAAGGCGTGCAGGACCGGGAGGACTGGGACCTCCTGCGCCGTACCGGGTGTGATCTTGCACAAGGAACTTTTGTCTCGCGCCCCCTGCTGCCGGAGGAGATACCGGGCTGGATAGAACTGTGGCGGGAGCGGGTCCGAACTGAACTTTTTCCGACGGAAGATGTAAAGGAATAACCGGCAGAGCGGCAGGGCAGGAGCGATCTCTGCGGGGAATGACGGAAGCATCCGCAGTCTTCGAGTCTTTCATTCCATTCGCCTGTCCTTTGAATCCGTTTATTCGGCCTTGCCAACGATCTCTACGCCCGCTAAAGGAGCTTTTTTACGCAAATTGCAAACTGTGAGAGGAAGGCAGCGGGAATTACTATGAATATGAGACAGTCCGCTTTCTAGATGAAGCGGGTGGATGAGTTTATTGCATGGAATGTAATCCGATCATATTGCCCTCGGTATCGAGAACCAGGGCGATGAAACCATATTGGCCGATGGACATTTTTTCCTTGAAAAGGCGCCCACCATGCTCGGCAGCACGGGCGGCCTCTACCGCACAGTCCTCACACTTGAAATAAACCAGGGTGCTGCTTCCGCCGGATGGACAGCCCTCCATTTTTGCCAGTGCGCCGGCCGCGCCATAGCCTTCCTCCGACATGGGGAATGCCCACAGTTCTATATCAGGGCTTGGTATCCGCTCGAGCTTCCCTTGCAGGACGCCTTCGTAGAATGTTTTTGCACGTTCCATGTCCTGCACATAAATTTCAAACCAGATGACTGGATTGGTTTTCATGGCGTTGCTCCTTGATGTCTATCATCCGGTTAAATCAGTAATGCAGCCGCTACCCGTCGTTCTTCCGCCGATAATATGTTGTAAGTGCGGCAGGCGGCGGCGGTATCCATCACTTCTATGCCAATGCCGGACTCGATCAGGCTTCTGGTAAGTTGCGGATGGGGAAAACGCAATGTGGCGCCGGTTCCGAAGAGGACCATTTCTGGCTGCAGCGAGAGGATGAACTGAAAGTGTTCAGTGTTGAGTTCCTCGAACGTTTTTGCCTCCCACTCCTCGATCAGGCGATCGGGCAACACGATCAGGCTATGATCGTAGCGTACGTGATTGATCATGACGTAGTCGGTTCCGTAACCGGTAAACAGGTTGTGTGCGGTAGGACCGGAAAGATGCAGTTTCAAACGAGACTCCATTTGCGGCAGTTTAGCGGGTCGGGTAACATTACATCTTTTTCCCGTCGCGATAAAGGTTTTGCGCCGAATAAAGCTGAAACGACAGAATCTCTTGATTTTCAATGCCCAACACTCGCAGGCACTCCCGGTTACGTACTTCCATCTGAACCCGGCCTTGCACAGAGCCTTCGCTGACCTTTGCCTTTGCCGTAAGGCTTTTGCCACCCATCCATCCCATATCTGATGCAGCCCATTCTCAAATCCAGCAAGTTGGCCAACGTATGCTATGACATTCGCGGACCGGTGCTTGACCGGGCGCGGCAAATGGAAGAGGAAGGGCACCGCATCATCAAGCTCAATATCGGGAATCCGGCATCATTCGGTTTCGAAGCTCCCGAAGAAATCCTGCAGGATGTGATGCATAACCTTTCCGCTGCATCCGGTTATTGCGATTCGAAAGGATTGTTTGCGGCACGCAAGGCCATCATGCATTACACGCAGGAGAAGCGTATCGAGGATGTCCAGCTAGAGGATATCTACATCGGCAACGGCGTTTCCGAACTGATCGTGATGGCGATGCAGGCGCTGTTGAATACGGGCGATGAGGTTCTGATTCCTTCACCCGATTACCCGTTGTGGACAGCAGCGGTGGTGTTGGCAGGCGGGACTCCGCGCCATTATGTGTGTGACGAGCAATCGGGCTGGTTGCCTGATCTGGAGGATATTCGCTCGAAGGTTACCTCAAACACCCGTGCGATCGTTGTCATCAATCCGAATAATCCGACAGGTGCGCTTTATCCGGACGAAGTGTTGCGTGAAATCATCGAGATTGCACGTCAGCATCAACTTATCGTCTATGCGGACGAAATTTACGACAAAGTCTTGTACGACGATGCGACTCACACTTCGATTGCTTCCCTGGCGGATGACGTCCTGTTCGTTACATTGAACGGATTGTCCAAGAATTATCGTGCTGCGGGATTTCGCTCGGGATGGGCAGTGGTTTCCGGAACAAAACACTATGCCAGTGACTATATCGCTGGTCTGACCATGCTGGCCTCCATGCGGCTGTGTGCGAATGTTCCTTCGCAGTTTGGTATTCAAACGGCGTTGGGGGGTTATCAAAGCATCAAGGATCTGGTCATGCCCATGGGGCGGCTTATGCGGCAACGCGATCTCGCCTGGAAACTGTTGACGGAGATTCCGGGTGTATCGTGCTATAAGCCACGGGCCGCAATGTATCTGTTCCCGCGCCTGGACCCCGCAATCTATCCGATCGAGGACGACGAGCAATTTGTGCTGGATTTGCTGCTGGAAGAGAAGGTGCTGCTGGTGCAGGGTAGCGGTTTCAACTGGCCGTATCCTGATCATTTCCGCGTTGTATTTCTACCTAACAGTGACGACCTGACCGAAGCCATTAGCCGCGTTGGAGGCTTTCTGGCCCGCTATCGCAGGCAGCACGGAACCGGGTGAGGCAAACTTAACCTCTGTAAACGAGAACGCCGCGTACGAATAAAAGTCTCTTTCAGCAAATATGGCAAATATGTCCGAAAAATTCATCATTACCGAAGATATGAAACCTATCAACGTGGGCCTGTTGGGGGCAGGCACTGTCGGCAGCGGCACGTTCGCCGTGCTCAAACGCAACCAGGAAGAGATTACACGGCGCGCCGGTCGCAGTATCGTCGTTCGCATGATTGCTGATCGAGAGGAAGAGAAAGCTCGCCGGATTGCAGGCGACGATGATGTCATCGTCACGGACGACGCGAATGAAGTGGTGATGAATCCCGATATCGATATCGTGGTCGAACTGATCGGTGGCTACACCGTGGCCAAGGATTTGATACTGAAGGCCATCGAGAATGGCAAGCATGTCATTACCGCCAACAAGGCATTGCTTGCTTCACATGGGACCGAAATCTTCGCTGCGGCGCAGAAAAAAGGCGTGATGGTGGCATTCGAAGCGGCGGTGGCCGGAGGCATTCCTATCATCAAGGCCTTGCGTGAGGGGTTGACTGCCAACCGCATCGAGTGGATTGCCGGCATTATCAATGGCACGAGCAACTTCATCCTCTCGGAAATGCGGGATAAGGGGTTGACGTTTGAAACCGTATTGAAGCAGGCGCAAAAACTGGGCTATGCCGAGGCCGATCCCACTTTTGACATCGAAGGTATCGATGCGGCGCATAAACTCACGATCATGGCCTCGATTGCCTTTGGCATTCCGATGCAATTTGACAAGGTATATACCGAAGGCATAACGAAATTAACCCGCGAGGATATCCGGTATGCAGAGGAACTGGGCTATCGCATCAAGCTGCTGGGCATTACGAAACGTACACCCGGAGGAATCGAGTTGCGTGTGCATCCGACACTCATCCCTGCTCGCAGGCTGATCGCCAATGTCGAGGGGGTCATGAATGCCATCGTGGTGAGAGGCGATGCGGTAGGCTCTACCCTCTATTATGGTCCGGGCGCGGGCGCTGAACCTACAGGGAGTTCAGTCGTGGCAGACCTGGTGGATGTAACCCGCATGCACACTGCCGATCCCAAGCATCGCGTTCCTCATCTTGCCTTCCAGCCCGAACGCCTGTCAGATACGCCAATCATCGCGATGGACGAGGTGGAAACGTCTTATTACCTGCGGCTGCGAGTCATGGACAAACCTGGCGCCCTGGCCGATATCACGCGTGTGCTTGCCGACCTCGGCATTTCCATCGAAGCCATGATGCAGAAAGAGCCAAGCGAAGGCGAAGACCAGGTGGATATCATTATGCTCACCCATTTGGCAGTGGAAAGGAACGTTAACGACGCTATCGCTCGAATAAAGCGATTGCCCATAACAACGGGCAAGGTGACCCGCATCCGACTGGAGCATCTGGGCAGCAAATAATTTACAGAACCGGTTGCAATCTACAATCCATACTGCTTCGCGGGTATGACGAGACTTGAGGAGCCTATTGCGAAAATTCCTCATCCCGCTTTCATATTTTATGCATCGCGTCACTTTTACCTTTTTGCGAATTTGTACAAGGCGGATTTAGGATAATGCTCTACATTTCCACTCGTGGCGGCATGCCGCCTAAAAAATTCTCCAGGATTCTTCTCGGTGGCCTTGCTCCGGATGGCGGGCTGACGATGCCGGAAACCTATCCGAGATTCGATAGCGCACAACTGCAGGAACTGCGTGGCATGGATTACCGGGAACTCGCGTTCGAGATCCTTTCACGTTTTGCGGATGACATTCCTGCCCCGGACCTGCATGGCATCATTGCGCGAACCTATACCGCCCAGTCGTTTCAAAACGATGAGATCACACCGCTTAAAACCCTGGAACCGGGGCTGCACATACTCGGTTTGTCGAATGGGCCGACGCTGGCCTTCAAGGATATCGCCCTGCAATTACTGGGCAACCTGTTCGAGTACGCGTTGGACAAGAGTGGCGAGCAACTGAATGTCCTCGGTGCAACTTCCGGCGATACCGGGCCAAGCGCAGAGTATGCCATGCGAGGCAAGCGTGGCATTCGTGTGTTCATGCTTTCGCCGCATGGGAAAATGAGCCCGTTCCAGACAGCTCAAATGTTTTCCCTGCATGATCCGAATATTTTCAATATCGCGATCCGTGGCGTGTTCGACGATTGCCAGGACATTGTCAAGGCTGCCAGCAATGACTATGCGTTCAAGCAGAAATATCGCATCGGCACGGTTAATTCCATAAACTGGGCGCGTATTGCCGCCCAGATCGTTTATTACTTCAAAGGTTATTTTGCCGCCACCCGCTCGAATACGGAGCAGGTATCTTTCGCCGTGCCATCGGGAAATTTCGGCAACATTTGCGCAGGGCATGTGGCGCGCATGATGGGCCTGCCTATCAAAAAACTGATACTTGCCACCAATGAAAATGATGTGCTGGATGAATTTTTCCGGACGGGACATTATCGCCCGCGCACAACCGTTGAGACTGTCCAGACCAGTAGCCCCTCAATGGATATCTCCAAGGCCTCGAACTTCGAGCGCTTCATTTTCGACTTGGTTGGAAGGGATGCCGCCAAAGTGAAGGAATTATGGCAGGCAGTAGATGAGGGAGGCGCCTTTGATCTCGTCAATACGCCTCTGTGGGAGAAAATCGAAGACTTCGGTCTTGTGTCAGGAACCAGCAGTCATGCAGATCGAATCGCGACCATTCGCAAGGTGCATGATCGGTATGGTTTGGTGATAGATCCGCATACCGCTGACGGTGTAAAAGCGGGATTGGAGCAGCGTGAGCCCAATGTACCCCTGATCTGCCTTGAAACCGCATTGCCCGTCAAATTCTCGGCAAGTATTGTCGAGGCAATCGGACATGAGCCTCTGCGCCCGGCCGGATATGAGAATATTGAAGAAAAAGCGCAGCGCTATGTAGTCATGGATGCTGATGCAGGGGCGGTCAAGGCGTTTATTGTGGAGCAGGCGGGGCAGGCCCAAACCGCGGCTGCGGTATAGGCTGGCGATGAGACGGAAGGTGGAGCGCCAGTAAATATAAGCGCGAGCGGCAGCATCGCCTTCTATTCCGCCTCGCTTCGACAGATTCAGGACGAACAGCGACAGGAAGGACCTGTCACTTTATTATTCGCGCTGCTTTTCAGCGGCAGCAAGAAAATCATCCAGTATGGGACCGGAATCGAGCAGGTCTGTGGCGGGGCCATGGAATTCGGGATGCCACTGGAATCCCGTCACGTAGTTGTCTCCGTGCATGCGTATTGCTTCGATGATGCCGTCAGACTCGGATACTGCCTCGACCATGGAATCCCGTCCCAGTTCCTTGATTGCCTGATGATGTATGCTGTTGACAAGGTGTTGGTAGCGATTGCCGTAGAGCCTCGCCAACCGGGAATTTTCTTCAATCAGCAACGCATGCCGATGCTGGTCATACAACACGGCATCTACGTGAATGAGGCATTCCGGGCGATCCGTCGCGATATCCTGGTATAGGCTTCCACCCAACGCTACATTGATGAGCTGGAGTCCGCGGCAGATACCCAATACCGGTTTTCTTTGTACCACACATTCCCAGAAAAGCTCCATTTCGTAAAGATCACGCACCCGGTCGCCGGACCACTCCGGCCGGTGAGGTGTTTCACCGTAGGAAACGGGAGATACATCTGCGCCACCTTGCAGCACCAGGCCGTCGATTTCCCGGACATAGTCGCTTATACGCACATGAGAACGCTCGACGCCGCCGGTTTCTATTGCCGGCAACATGAATGCCAGCGCTCGTCGGCGCATGATCCAGTGGGCGACAGTCTGTTCAAGGTATTGCAGGGTTTTATTGCGAAAACCCAGTTCAGGGGGCGGTTGATGCAGGATACGGGGTGACAGGCCGATACGTAACGGGCGGGGCATCTCAGGTAACGGATGAGTCCTCAGAAATATGAATGTAATTAGATTTTGGAATTTCCGCGGTGTTCTTCGTTACATATAGCTAGCCAGTGTCGGTGTGGTTAATACGCCCTGGATAACTTTGCGCCCTCCTTACAGTGGTCTGGCGGCAATCGAGCCGACGTTGCGCTACTTTGTTGCGCTGGTTTTTCTCATCGATCCGTATCTACCTGACAGTTTTGACACTCCTCACGAGAATCAGTTTCCCATCCATAATTCGGCTTGCAATTGCATGACGTCGGCAAGGTTGTGCTCGCTCGCATAAGCCCTGCGCTGCCAGCTTGTGCCATTGCCGACGATGAGTATTTCGCGGATGCGTTCCATCGCTTCCACCGCGTGCAGTTCTCTTGCGTGGTCGGAAATGTGTTCAAGCATCTCCATTATATCTTCCCGGATACTGCGCTGCTGGTGGGTACGAGGATCGATAAAGACGCCTTCCAGGCCAAAGCGGCATGCCTGGAAGCGATTGAACGTATACACCAGATAGTCATCCTCTTCGGGCGCCATACGCTGTTCCACCATGATGTATCTGGACATTGCCTGGATATAGCAGGCAATGGCAGCGGCAATTTCGACTGTAAGGGGCGTATCGCACACTCTCACCTCGATGGTGCCGAATTCGGGCTTTGGCCGTATATCCCAGTAAAAATCTTTCATGGATTCGACCACTCCCGTTCCCGCCATCTTGGCGAAGAATTTTTCGAAATCGTTCCAGCGCAATACAAAAGGCGCTCTTCCACTTAACGGAAAGGAAAAAACGGAGTTCAGCCGCGCAGAGGCAAAACCAGTATCATGCCCCTGCACAAACGGCGAACTGGCTGACAGGGCAATAAAATGCGGAATGTAGCGCGAGAGCATATGCATCAGATGCAGCGCTTCGTCCGGACCGGGACAGCCGAGGTGTACGTGCTGTCCGAATATCGTGAATTGTTTAGCCAGATAGCCATACAGTTCCGAGAGGTAATGAAATCGCGGCGCATCGGAAATCTTCTGCTCGCTCCAATGCTGGAACGGGTGAGTGCCTCCGCCTGCAACAGCAACGTTGAGAAAACGTCCGGCATCAGACACAACATCCCGCAGGGCGCGCAGCTCCGCCACCAGCCCCGCATAGTCCTGTTGCACCGAGGTATTGATCTCTATCATGCTGCGCGTCATTTCCGGCTTGATTTCTCCGGGGTGCGTGCGTTTTGCTACGCGGCGCAAAATCTCGGGTGCAGAGGAGGCGAGGTTGTAATCGTTACAGCTGAGCAACTGCAGCTCAAGCTCCACCCCTATGCTCAGGGGACGGGAGGGCGCGAAGGGCATCAGGCTCATGCTTTTTTTTCCGGTGTTTCTCCGGCTCTGCGCAGGGCAACTTGCACCAGAATGGGCCCGGCCAATTCAAGTATGACGATCCAGCTCATCAGCACCATTCCAAGGCCGAACGCGAATTCGGGAAAATCGATTGCAGTATCCAGTGTCAGCAGAAGCGCCACGCTTGACATGGGGACCAGTGCAATACCGAGTGATATCGCCTGACGCCAGCCAATGCCGCTGTGGGTAGCCAGCGGTAGCACGGCTGACAGCTTTGCTATGATTCGTACGACGATAAGCAGCAGAACCAGTAAAAAACCATCCTGCAAGCCTCTGAGATCAGCTGCCAGACCATTCGCAATAAACATCAATACCACCAGAACAGCCCCCGCGGAGCCGAAGTGTGGCGGGAACGTGCGGGTGTGTTTGCGCTGGTAGCGGGTGATCAATCCGGCAGCAAGCAGGACTAGGATCGGGCTGAGCCTGAGTGTCGAAGCCATGATGGTGGCAAAGGCGATCATGCCGAACAGGATGAAGGAAAAAGTTTCCTCGTGCTGCCCTAGGTGGTGATGGATGCGTTCGAAGGTAACGCCGAACAACCATGCCAGCAACGCGGACCCCCCGAGGAGATAGAGTGGGGGGAATATGGTATGCACGAAGCTCGTACCCGCCTGACCGTGCATGACGGCAACCGTCAGCTTGTGGAAAATCACCGCATAGATGGTGTTGAGCGCTGTCATGAGCAGGAGCCGATCGGTTACCTGACCCTGAGCGCGGGATTCCGTTACGGTGCGTACTATGATAGCGGGCGAGGTTGCGATGGCGATGGTTGCAACGACGGCAGCGGCAGTGCTGGTAACATCAAACCATACCAGCACCGAGAAGACAGCCCCAAAAGTAGTGATGGCTTCGAGAAGACTGGTGCCTGCAAGCCACGGGTTGGCTTTCAGCCAGCGCAGATTGACCTTGCTACCCAATTCAAACAGGAGAATCCCAAGTGCGAGATCAACCACCAGGCGCCACTCGTCCACGGGGAGCTGAGGGATAAGACCCAGTCCACCTGGCCCCAATAGTGCGCCAATGCCGATATAGCCAACTATCCGGGGCAGCCTCAGATGACGTACCAGCGCTTCGCCCAGAAGTACAGCGACAACGAGTGTGAGCGCCAGCCACAGCGCTGGACTGATTTGAAGCGGCCAGGCTGGAAGATAATCAGACCAGGTCATGCATTTATGATCAAGTACTTCTGAGAATGAAGAACCGGCATGAGACTCATTCGACCGTTGTAAACGTTACTGTAAGATACATCGGTGCCTCCTTCAGACAAATGCGGATATTGGATCTGTTCATCCGTTAAAAACCGGCCAGACTCGAAACTGACTCCAGAAAGCGTTGTATTTTTTACTGCTTTTGCGGGATTATGAATGAGGTATTGAGTCAGTATTGGGAGAGATGCCCGGATTATAAACCATGAATCGAAACAGGGATAACTCTTCGAAGCTGACGAATATGGGGCAGACCGCAGTTTTTCTCATGATAGTGACCCTCAGGGAATTTTCAGTTGCGCAGCAATCTGGTTATGTGACGGGGCCAACAGACAGGCTCTGGTTCAGTGTTCAATAATTTCCACGCCATTCTTCAGCAGGAGGAGGTGCAGAAAGGGACTAGGAGGGATTAGGCTCTCAGGAGTGGTTTTGAAACAACGGTCCGAAAATTTGGAAAATTGCTCTGCTTTTATACCTTTTTACCTTAACCAGCCTTCTCTTCGGCGGGGGCTACGACCTCAACCTGTTTCCCAAAATGGGTGAGATAGAGACATGGAGTCCGGGAATGAAGGTAATCGGCAGATCAAGTAAATTGTTTCGCTCACACGGAAAAAACGTGGGAAAAACGGTTATCCATCCCCGATTTTTGCGCGCTGCAATTACCAGTGCGTATCGGCGCAACGAGACCGAGAGCGTGAATAGTTTGTTGAGGCAACTCGATTGGCCGCCGAGCAGCCGCATGCGAGCAGAGGAACTCGCCCGTAAACTGGTCTCCTCAATGCAAGGCAAACACAGCCATAGGGGAAGCGTGGATGCGTTGATGCACGAATTTTCCTTGTCGAGCCAGGAGGGTATAGCTCTGATGTGCCTGGCCGAGGCGCTGCTGCGCATCCCGGATCGGGAAACCGCCGATCGCCTCATACGGGACAAGATCAGCAGGGGTGACTGGCGCGCGCATGTGGGACGCAGCCCTTCGCTTTTCGTAAATGCGGCGGCCTGGGGTCTTCTGATCTCTCGCAAGCTGGTTTCGACCCACGGAGAGGATGGGCTGTCGGCTGCCTTGTCCGGATTGATGGAGAAGGGGGGCGAGCCACTGATTCGAAAAGGAATGGATCTGGCAATGCGTATGCTGGGCCACCAGTTCGTGATTGGCGAAACCATCGAGGAGGCGCTGGAGCGTAGCCGAGAGCACGAGATGCGGGGATATCGTTATTCATACGATATGCTGGGGGAGGCGGCAATAACGGAGGCTGACGCCCAGCGCTACTGCGCTTCCTACACCTCGGCCATCCATGCTATCGGCAAGTCGCATGGCAAGAGTGGTATTAAGAGTGGTATTTATAAGGGAGCGGGAATTTCCGTAAAGCTCTCCGCGCTGCATCCCCGCTATGTGCGATCCCAGCGCGAGCGTGTGATGGTTGAGCTGTTGCCACGTCTCAAATCACTGTTGCTGCTTGCCAAGCACTATGACATAGGTCTCAACATGGATGCGGAGGAAGCCGATCGACTCGATCTCTCGCTCGATCTCCTGGAAGCGCTCGTGTTCGACCCGGATCTTGGGGGTTGGGATGGCATCGGCTTTGTCGTCCAGGCTTATCAGAAGCGATGCCCGTTCATCGTCGATTGGCTCATCGATCTTGCGCGCCGCAGCCGTCATCGCATCATGATTCGGCTTGTGAAGGGCGCGTACTGGGATGCGGAAATCAAGCGTGCACAGGTAGAGGGGCTGGATGGCTATCCCGTTTATACACGCAAGATTCACACGGACATATGCTATATGGCTTGCGCGCAGAAACTTCTTCGCGCCGCGGAGGCGGTCTTTCCCCAGTTCGCCACCCATAATGCACACACATTATCAGCCGTATGCCAAATAGCACAGGATGCGGGTATCGAAGATTACGAGTTCCAGTATCTGCATGGGATGGGCGAGACGCTGTACGACCAGGTCGAACTCCTGGAGGATCGGTTCGCAAAGTCGTGCCGCATCTATGCGCCCGTAGGCAGCTATGAGAGGCTGCTTGCTTACCTCGTGCGCCGCCTGCTTGAAAATGGCGCAAATTCGTCATTCGTCAACCGCATTCTCGACGACGATATCAGCATAGAAGAGCTGGTTGCGGATCCGCTCAGTCAGATCGAACAGGAGGGAGTGCATCCTCATCCTGCGATTCCCTTGCCCTGTGATTTGTACGGTCACAAGCGCAGGAATTCGGCAGGCATTGATTTCAGCGATGAGCAGGTACTGGCTACATTGGCTGCCGAATTGGCTGGAATGGAAAGACGTGAATGGCGGGCTGAGCCTGTGCTTGCAGACGGTGGGAATGCCGGTAATGCAGGTTCACGGGTTCTCAATCCGGCTGATCGCAATGATTCCCTCGGCATTGTGATAGAGGCGACCGAGCATGATGTCGGAGTGGCGATCGCTGCCGCGCACGCATTCGTGGCCGAATGGCAAAATGTATCGCATGAAGCCAGAGCTGCGATGCTTGAACGGGCAGCGGATGCATTGGAAGCGCACCGTACGGAACTGATGGGACTGGCGGTACGCGAAGCCGGCAAGTCGTTACCCGATGCGGTTGCGGAAGTGCGTGAAGCGGTTGATTTCTGCCGTTATTACGGGCAACAGATACGCGGCTGGTCCAATGCGAGTCCGTCTTCAGCGCTCGGCCCCGTGGTCTGCATCAGTCCCTGGAATTTCCCGCTGGCAATATTCATTGGTCAGGTAAGTGCCGCGCTTGCTGCGGGCAATCCCGTACTCGCGAAGCCAGCCGAGCAGACGCCCTTGATTGCCGCCGTTGCCGTCAGGCTGCTGCACGAGGCTGGCATTCCACGGCCAGCGTTGCAGCTTTTGCCCGGACAGGGTGAGAGGGTTGGAGAGCAGCTTGTCAAAGATGTTCGTGTACGTGGGGTCATTTTCACCGGCTCTACCGAAGTCGCGCAACTCATTCATCGTACGATCGCTCTTCGTTCGTGGAAAGGCGAGGTCCTCTTCATCGCCGAGACCGGAGGTCAGAATGCGATGATCGTCGATTCATCCGCTCGTATCGAGCAGGTGGTGCAGGATGCGCTGACGTCGGCGTTCGATAGCGCGGGGCAGCGTTGCTCGGCGCTGCGGATATTGTGCTTGCAGGAAGATATCGCTGAACAGGTGCTGGAGGTTCTGAGAGGCGCAATGATGGAACTCACGGTGGGTGATCCCCGGCGGCTCGCTACCGATGTCGGCCCGGTAATTGATGCAGATGCTCAGCACGCGTTGCTCGATCATATCGAAAAAATGCGCGCGGCAGGTCATACCGTGTTCCAATCAGTGCTGCCGTCGGTTTGTACGAACGGCACTTTCCTTGCGCCCACCCTGATCGAGATCGATCGTATAGATGAGCTGGAGCGCGAGGTGTTCGGGCCGGTGCTGCATGTCGTGCGTTTTGGCCGCGAACGGCTGGACGAGCTTGTTGGCCAGATCAATGCGACTGGCTACGGTCTGACGCATGGCATTCACAGTCGGGTCGATGAGACCATTGATTTCATTACCAAGCGTGTGCACGCCGGCAACATCTATGTCAATCGCAATATGATCGGTGCCGTGGTCGGTGTGCAACCCTTTGGCGGGGAGGGCAAATCGGGTACCGGCCCCAAGGCAGGAGGACCGCTCTACCTCCATCGGCTGATGCCTCAAACGCCTCTATTGCTGGCGGATAACGGCGGCCTGCGGGCCAATAACGCGCCTGCTGAGCTGCAGGTTCTTGCCGACTGGGCTTGGCAAGTCGGACGGGACGTGCTCGCCTCGTTGTGCGAGTATTATGCGGGACGCACACCCCTCGCATTCAGCATTCCGCTACCGGGACCGACAGGCGAGAGCAATACATTGAAATTCGTCCCGCGGGGAGTGGTGGCTTGTATTGCCGTAGACGAAGATGCGCTGCTTGAGCAGATGGCGGCGGCGCTGGCAACCGGCAACCAGATCATATTGGCTGATAACCCGCCTTTGCACGCGTTACTGGATAAACTCCCGCTTCAGGTGCGGGAGCGATTGCGCGTCGAGCGGAACTGGATCCACGCACCAATTTCTGCGGTACTCTATTCAGGTTCTGAAGACGAGGCGTACCGGCTCCGAAACGAGCTGGCGGGACGAGAAGGCGCTCTAGTCGCATTCATTACTGCCTCCGGTACCGATTTCCCTTTATACCGTTTGACGGCTGAGCGGGTGGTTAGCGTGAATACCGCTGCTGCTGGCGGCAACCCTGGCTTGATGGTACTGGATTTCAATGGATCATCTACCCATTAGCCGGCCGTAAGTCAAAAATCCAGTTTTGGATTGAAGCTTCTCAAGATGAACTGATGCACTATATTTAAAACAGATCCTGATATCCATCTCTAAAGTGAGGAGCAATCATGTCAGATCTTAAAACCGTATGGTTCGGAATGCTGACTGACGATTCGGATGATTCTGGTACCGACAGTTCCATCGTATTAATTATCAATGTAAGAGGCGGGAGGTTTGATGTCTTGCACCGTACATTTCCTGACACGGAGCAGAACGACCAGGAACAAGGACAAGCGAATCTCTATGAAATAACGGAGGATGACTTCGAGCCGCAACCCTTTGTCGGCTCTACGGTCGATCCTCAGGACCTGAATGCTTCTTCCATCCGCATCGGCATTCGGGGCGACGACATGTGGCGCCCCAAGAGCGTATTCGTCTGGGGAGAACAAAAAGATGGATTGATCGTTCCACTTGCCCTCAATACCGAGTTGCAAGGGGATGTGGGAATTGCGGGCCAATTGGTGGGTGTGGCCCTCAGCACGGACTCTAGTGAAGGCAAGCTTTCCTTTGCTCCTGCACGCGTTCAACTGGGAGACCAAACGGTAGTTATTCGACGATTGCTCTTGCTCTTGACTACCGCTGATGTAGATAATGCCGGCACCGACGACGACATCGCGCTTCAGATTACCGCTGCTGATGGGCGCGTGGTCGTAGATCACGTTTTTCCCGACACTTCTCAGGATGACCTGGAGCGCGCCCAGGCAAATCTTTACTTCGCCCCGGTCGATATTCCTTTTAGAAGGGCTGAGCTGAAGGCTGACTCGATCAGGTTAAGTATCAAGGGTAACGACGCCTGGGTGCCCGCACGCCTGTTTCTGTTCGGTCTCAGCGAGCCTGAAGGCGGCCAGCCTCCTGAATTTGTCGTACCTCTGGTGCATCTTCCCAAGTGGTCCCTTGGTACCTTGAGCACCGATACTGGAGAAGGGCAAGAATCAGTTGTGTTGCCCCTGCTGGACAATATTATCTTGCTTTAATAATATGGATTTCAATGGGGGTCAGACTCGATTGATCATTAGAAAAAGAGTCGATCGATCACCTCATTTAGGATCAATCGACTCTGATCCTATTGATTTCGGACTCGCTGTGATCAGTGCTAAAGTTTTCACAGTTGCTGACATATTTCAATCTCGAATCTGATCCCGCAATTCTTGTCTAAAAGTAACAGCGATTCAGGCGCAATGCCAATGCATTACCCCGCCTGCCGGAACTATTTCATACCGGCGCATATTATTCCAGACCGGCTATTTGTTATGACGACCCGCAATAGCACAATCGATGTGGCAAAAGGAATCGGCATATTTTTTGTCGTACTCGGACATAATTGGCTGTCAACCCATGAGAAAAACGAACTCCACATAGTTATTTTCTCATTTCACATGCCTTTGTTTTTCTTCCTGGCAGGAATATTCCTGCGAGCACCGGACGGAATCCTGCGTTTCGCAATAGGCCGGACAGGGTCTCTATTGAAACCCTATTTCGTTGTCCTGACAGGCCTGGGCGTACTCAAGATGCTGAGGGCCGCATTGGGTGGGGGCGGCGAAGCTAGTATGAGCGGCACCAGTTATTTTATAGGCTTGCTTTATGGTACCGGCGATACGATCGAGTGGATTGCTATGTGGTTTTTACCGCATCTTTTTATCTCGTTGATCGCGTCCCTGATCATTTTGAAGGCAATTGAAGCCTGCACGGACAATAAGGTATGGATAGTGTCAGTTGCCCTCCTGCTCTTAGGGATCGGCATGAGTTCTATCGATGCCTATCATCACCCTACGGCAATAGCCGCAAGCGTTATGGGACCAGGACGGTTCCTGGGACTTCCTTGGGGCGCCGATCTTATTCCGATAACATCTTCCTTCATTATCTTCGGGTATCTGCTCGCCGAGCCTGCGAAATCGATGAAATTCAGCCTGCCCGGCTTATTTGTATCTGCCGTAGTGTTTGTTGCTCTGCACTTTTATTTTGATGACACCATTGATCTTAATGAAAGGGTATACGATAGTGCGGTTGTATCGACCATGGAGGCGGCGACAGGAATATATATAACGTTCAGTATCGCTTCGTTACTGCAAAATTTTCCATCCTTCAGAAAACCGCTGGCATATCTGGGATCAGGGACACTTTTTATCCTGATCTTTCACGGCTTCCTGCAAACCCGGGCGTTTGTCGCGCTGCACCATATCAGTCCTTATGTGTATCTAAACAGCATTGTCAGTCTTGCGTGGAGTATCGCGATGTCTTTGCTCCTGTGGGAGATGGCGAAGCGTCAGCGATGGTTGTCAAAATTGCTGTTACCACAAAAACCACAAAAGGCAATTGTTCGCGACGAGTTGGGGCGGGGGGCCGCCTAATCTCTCGCTTAGAGGTTCTCAAGCAGACCCCTTAGTCCAAAAAAACGATGAATGGACGTTGCACTTCCTCCACTTTCGCTATTTTCTTTCACCCATGTGTTGATATACAGGGGACTGTACTTGCTGAGGGAACTATGTCAGGTACGGGAAGAAAACCGCATTGACAAGTCTATGGCCTTTATATCCTTGGTAAGGCCGCCAATGGAAATGCGGTTCACACCGGTTTTGGCTACTGCGCGGACATTGTCAAGGGTAATTCCGCCGGAAGCTTCCAGCACTGCGCCTTTATTGGTTAGCCGCGCGTTCAATACTACTGCTTCCCTCAGTTCTTCCAGATCGAAGTTATCCAGCAGAATCAGTGTCGCTCCGGCATTCAAAGCAGTGCGGAGGCCTTCCAGTGTTTCCACTTCGATCTGGATGAATATCCCGCGGGCGGCAATTTTCCTCGCGGCATGCAGTGCCGGTTCAATACCGCCGGCAGCCATGATATGGTTTTCCTTGATTAGAATGCCATCATATAAACCGATCCGGTGGTTTGTTCCCCCGCCGCATTTAACGGCATATTTTTGGGCCCGCCGTAATCCAGGCAAGGTCTTGCGGGTGTCGACAATGACTGCATCGGTTCCGGAAATTGCATTCACGTAACATCGGGTCTGGGTGGCGACAGCCGAGAGCAGTTGCAGAAAATTGAGGGCTGTCCGTTCACCTGTCAGCAGTGCTCTGGCATCACCCTTCACTTCACAGAGTTTCTGTCCGGCGCCGACTGTTTCGCCGTCCTGCGCATGCCAGCGCACTTCGATTTGCGATTCCAGTTGCCGAAAGCATTCGGCAAACCATTGGCTTCCACACATCACAGCCTCTTCACGGCTGATCACAGTAGCGGTCGCAGTTTCGTCACAAGGAACAAGGCCAGCGGTGAGGTCGCCAGCACCCACATCTTCGAGCAGCGCCTGGCTGACGTTATTCTTGATTTCGGTTTCCAGATACGTGAAATGATCGTAAAACATTTTTATTATGTTTACCGAAACGAATGAAGTATTTTAGCTGAATGCAATACGGAGGCGTCATGTCTGATGCGTTGAAAGTAATCTCATACGGTTTCGGCACGATTGTCGGCCTGATCGTGATAGGGATAGTCGTATTCTGGTTCATTCAGGATATAACCCAGAAGAAGCATTCCATCCTGCGTAACTATCCAGTAATCGGGCGCCTGCGATTTTTCCTGGAGAAACAGGGAGAGTATTTCCGGCAATACTTCTTTTCCAGTGATCGGAGCGAACTGCCCTTTAATCGCGCTACTCGCTCATGGGTGTACAGGAATGCAAAGAATGAGGGCGGTATCGTCGGTTTCGGCTCGACCAATGATCTGCGCGAGCCAGGCTCTATTTTTTTCGTCAATGTCGCTTTCCCCGTATTGGAGAGCGACCGGTTGCCCACTCCGCCGCTGATGATTGGCGAGGGCTATTGCGAGCATCCTTTTCATGCGAAATCCATTATCAATATCAGTGGAATGAGCTATGGCGCGATCTCGGCGCCCGCAGTCCGCGCATTGTCACTTGGAGCGGCAGAGGCAGGGTGCTGGCTGAACACGGGGGAAGGCGGGCTCTCACCTTATCATCTCGAAGGTGGTGGCGATATTGTCATGCAAATCGGTACTGCAAAGTATGGTATTCGCGACCAGGAGGGTAATTTTTCACCGGAGCGGGCAAAGGAACTTGCGAAGGTGGTCAAGGCATTTGAAATAAAGCTCTCTCAGGGTGCGAAGCCGGGTAAGGGAGGGTTGCTGCCTGGAACTAAGGTAACCAATGAAATCTCGGCTATCCGCGGTATTCCTGCTCATCTTGATTCAATCAGTCCTAATCGTCATCGCGATATCGGAAATGTGGATGAACTGCTCGACAAGATCGCCTATATCCGCGATCTCACCGGGCGGCCTGTGGGTGTCAAGGCTGCCATCGGCGGGTGGCGCTTTATTAACGAACTGTGCGACGCAGTGAATCGCAGGGGTTCCGAATACGCGCCGGATTTTCTCAACATTGATGGTGGCGAAGGTGGCAGCGGGGCTGCGCCCCAGACTCTGGTCGACCATATGAGCCTGCCCATTGCGGAAGCGTTACCACGGGTGGTGGATGCATTACTGGAATCCGGCTTGAGAGATCGCATACGTGTGGTTGCAGCAGGTAAGCTGGTGACACCGGCACGGGCGGCGTGGGCGCTATGTGTGGGTGCAGACTTTGTCAACACCGCGCGCGGCTTCATGTTTTCACTCGGCTGTATCCAGGCCATGCGATGTCACCTGAATACCTGCCCTACCGGTATCACCACCCATAATCGGCGTTTGCAGCGTGGCCTGGTGGTGCAGGAGAAATACCTGCGCGTTGCCAATTATGCCAAAAACATGAACAGGGAAATCGATATGATTGCCTACTCCTGCGGCTTGCGCCACGCCCGCCAATTGAAGCGCGAGCATGTGCGCATCGTGGAGACGGCGGGCAAAAGTGTGGCTCTCAACATTTTGTATCCATATCCGGAAATACCTTCGCTTTGACTGGCATGCGGTACTGGAATCCGATACAGCAATAGCTTTGCTTGTTGCATCCTCCATCTCGACTGAGGATTGAGGCCGTGAGGGATATCTTGAAAATTCTCCCGTATCCCACATATATAAGAATTATTGACTACCCATAAAGGGCTTCTCATGCGTTTCGACAAATTAACCACAAAATTCCAGCAGGCGTTGTCCGATGCGCAGAGCATTGCCGTGGGGCAGGACAACCCTTATATTGAACCGCAGCATTTGCTGCTAGCACTCTTGCAGCAGCAAGATACGGGCACGGTTTCGTTGTTGCAGCGGGCAGGTGCGAATGTGCCGCCCTTGCGGGAAGCACTGAAAAAGTCGATTGAGCGTCTTCCCAAAGTAGAGGGTACGGGGGGAGAGATCAATGTCTCGCGTGATCTGGGTAATCTGCTCAACCTGGCCGACAAGGAGGCGCAGAAACGGGGTGATCAGTTCATTGCGTCGGAAATGTTCCTGGTGGCCGCGCTTCAGGACAAAGGCGAGACTGGCAATCTGCTGAGGCAGAACGGAGCCAGCCGCAATGCGCTGGAACAGGCAATTAACGAGGTGCGCGGTGGCGAGAATGTCAGCAATCCTGAGGCCGAAGCTAGCCGCGAAGCTCTGAAAAAATATACGCTCGATCTGACCGAACGTGCGCGGGCGGGAAAACTTGATCCGGTTATCGGGCGTGATGATGAAATTCGACGTACTGTCCAAGTATTGCAACGCCGTACCAAGAACAATCCCGTGCTGATCGGCGAACCAGGGGTGGGCAAGACTGCCATTGTCGAGGGTTTGGCTCAGCGCATCGTCAATAATGAGGTGCCGGAAACCCTCAAGGACAAGAAAGTACTCTCGCTGGACATGGCCGCGTTGCTCGCGGGAGCCAAGTACCGGGGCGAATTCGAGGAGCGCCTCAAATCTGTCCTCAAAGAGATTGCGCAGGCCGGGGGTAGCGTTATCGTCTTCATCGATGAGCTTCACACCATGGTGGGCGCGGGCAAGGCCGAGGGCGCAATCGATGCGGGCAACATGCTCAAGCCGGCACTAGCGCGGGGTGAATTGCATTGCGTGGGCGCCACTACCCTGGATGAATACCGCAAGTACATCGAGAAAGATGCCGCGCTGGAGCGGCGTTTCCAGAAGGTGCTGGTGGATGAACCGACGGTGGAAGCTACCATCGCCATCCTGCGTGGCTTGCAGGAAAGATATGAGCTGCATCATGGCGTGGATATCACCGACCCCGCCATTGTGGCAGCAGCCGAGCTATCGCATCGCTACATTACCGACCGTTTTCTGCCCGATAAGGCCATCGATCTGATCGATGAGGCCGCGGCACGCATCCGGATGGAAATCGACTCGAAGCCGGAGGCGATGGACAGGCTCGACCGGCGTCTGATACAGCTCAAGATCGAGCGCGAGGCGGTGAAGAAGGAAAAGGATGAGGCGTCGCAGAAGCGTCTTGCATTACTGGAAGATGAGATAGCCAAACTCGAGCGCGAATACGCCGACCTGGAAGAAATCTGGAAAGCCGAAAAATCCCAGGTGCAGGGTACGCAGCATATCAAGGAAGAGATGGAAAAGGTCAAGCTCGAAATCGAGGCGGCGACGCGCAAAGGAGATTGGCAGAAAGTTTCCGAACTGCAATATGGACGCATTCCGCAACTGGAGGCGCAACTTCAGGTGCAGGATCGGCAGGCTGAGAAAGAGACCATGGAGCAAAACAAGCCGAAGTTGCTCCGAACCCAGGTTGGAGCGGAAGAAATCGCAGAAGTGGTTTCGCGTGCTACTGGCATTCCTGTTTCCAAGATGATGCAGGGCGAACGGGAAAAACTCCTGAATATGGAACAGAAGCTGCACGAGCGCGTAGTGGGACAGGATGAGGCGGTACGCCTAGTATCCGATGCTATCCGCCGCTCACGCGCGGGACTGGCGGACCCCAACCGCCCCTATGGTTCCTTTTTGTTCCTCGGACCGACGGGCGTGGGTAAAACAGAGCTATGCAAGGCGTTGGCTGGTTTTTTGTTCGATTCCGAAGAGCATCTGATTCGCATCGATATGTCCGAGTTCATGGAAAAACATTCTGTTGCGCGCTTGATCGGCGCACCGCCCGGATACATCGGATACGAGGAAGGTGGTTATTTGACCGAAGCGGTACGCAGAAAACCTTATTCGGTAATTCTGCTGGATGAGGTGGAAAAGGCACATCCTGACGTGTTCAACGTTCTGCTACAGGTGCTGGATGACGGACGCATGACTGATGGACAGGGCCGTACGGTGGATTTCAAGAATACTGTTGTCGTCATGACTTCAAACCTCGGTTCGCAAATGATCCAGCAGATGGCAGGGGATGATTACCAAGTCATCAAGCTGGCGGTCATGGGCGAGGTGAAGGCCTATTTCCGCCCGGAGTTCATCAACCGGATTGACGAGGTAGTGGTATTCCATGCGCTGGATGAGAGGCATATCAAATCCATCGCGCGGATACAGCTTCAGCAACTGGAAAAGCGTCTGGCGAAACTTGAGATGCACCTCAAAGTGACGGATACCGCGCTTGCAGAAGTGGCCCAAGCGGGATTCGATCCGGTGTTCGGCGCCCGACCGCTCAAGCGCGCGATACAGGCCCAGATCGAGAACCCGCTGGCAAAGGAAATACTCGAAGGTCACTTCGCTGCGAAGGATACCATCACAGTCGATTCGAAAAATGGTGTGATCACTTTCTCGAAGACAAGGGAATCCGTATCGGCTTGAGGAAATTCCCGGAAGCCAAGCGCAGTCTCCCCAACCCTCTCCTTGCCAGGGAGAGGGAGTGGATCGGGTAAGGTTGAAACGAAATAACTGAATTACAGGACTTTTCCCATAGCCAATTATTACTCATCTCAAGTTACTTGAGCATTGCGCGCATCCTCCCCTTCTTATGCGTGGGAGGACAACCCTCAGCTGACAGCAGATTCGTCCAGGGTGTTTTGGTTTTCATGACTCTCATCGGATTCATCTAAGATGTCGGGAACCCGCTCCTCCTGGTGTTGTCTGACAACGCGACCTGTACCGTCGCGAATATGCTTTGCCGGTGCCGGATTCAGGTAAAATAGCCGTTTTTTTCGAATCTACCTTCATGGATAACGTCGCAATAAAAGGCAGTCTGGTCGCCATTGTCACTCCGATGCATGAAAATGGCGAACTGGATCTGGAGCGTTTCCAATCCTTGATCGACTTTCATGTGACGGAAGGAACTGATGGTATCGTGGTGGTAGGAACCACCGGCGAATCACCGACCGTGGATTTCGAAGAGCACCATTTGCTGATCAAAACCGCAGTGGAACAGGTAGCCGGACGGGTACCGGTAGTTGCGGGAACCGGAGCCAATTCCACGCGCGAGGCAATTGACCTTTCCATTTATGCGAAGAATGCGGGAGCGGATGCAAGCCTGTCAGTCGTGCCGTATTACAACAAGCCCACCCAGGAGGGTTTATACCAGCATTTCAGCGCGGTGGCCGAGGCGGTGGATATCCCGCAGATACTATACAACGTGCCCGGCAGGACGGTGGCAGATATCGCCAACGATACGGTTCTTCGTCTCGCGCAAATTCCCAACATTGTCGGAATCAAGGATGCAACGGGTGATATCGGTCGGGGGTTCGACCTGTTGTGCCGTGCTCCCGAAGATTTTGCAATCTATAGCGGCGACGATGCCAGTGCCCTGGCTTTGTTGTTGCTTGGCGGGCATGGCGTTATCTCCGTCACCGCCAACGTGGCGCCGAAGCTCATGCATGAGATGTGCACAGCGGCGTTTGCGGGCGACCTGGCTGCTGCCCGCGCTGCAAACAGAAAGCTTTTGAGGTTGCATCTGGATTTATTCATAGAAGCCAATCCTATTCCTGTGAAATGGGCTGTTGCGCAAATGGGATTGATCGGCGAGGGGCTGCGGTTGCCACTGACACCGTTGTCAGATCGATGTCATCAGACTGTCAGAAAAGCGATGAGCGAGGCAGGAATCGATGTGGCGATATCTGTTTAAATGATTGCCCGAATTCGAGAGCCTGGGGCAGGATTTTCAGGAATCAAGTATTGCACATGAGATCGCAGATAATGGCTGCGCTATGTCTGGCAGCGGCCGTTGCAGGATGCAGCGTTTTCTCGGACATTTTGCCGGAAGCTAAAAAGATCAATTATAAATCGGCGGGCAAACTTCCGCCTCTGGAAATTCCACCTGATCTGACCGCACCAGGTTCGGACGAGCGTTATCATGTTCCGGATATCAGTCCCACCGGGGTTGCGACTTTTTCCTCCTACGACAAGGAGCGCAGCAAGACGGCAGGTATCACCACCGGAGGAGCTTCCATCCTGCCCTCAATGGATGAGGCCGGAGTACGGATGGAACGCTCGGGCACGCAGCGCTGGCTTGTTGTAAATGGAGAGCCGGAGGAAATATGGCCGATCGTTAGGGATTTCTGGCAGGAACTGGGCTTTCTCATCAAGATTGAAATGCCTGAAGCCGGCGTGATGGAAACGGATTGGGCGGAAAATCGCGCGAAAATTCCCGAAGATATTATTCGGAATACGCTTGGCAAGCTTCTGGACAGCATGTATTCAACGGGTGAGCGTGACAAGTTTCGCACGCGTCTGGAGCGCGGTGAGAACGGTACTACGGAGATCTATATCAGCCATCGCGGCATGGACGAGGTGATCGAGGGCGCCAACGTACGGACTGTATGGCAACCGCGCCCCTCTGATCCTGACCTGGAAGCGGAGATGCTTTCCCGCCTGATGATGCGCTTTGGCGTGACGGAGGAGCGCGCCAGAAGCGCAGTGGCGAGCATGGGCGTTCAGGAGCGTGCGCGCCTCAATGGCGAAAAAGGTGGAATACTGACCGTAACCGAAGCATTTGACCGATCGTGGCGACGCGTCGGACTGGCGTTGGATCGTATCGGATTTACCGTCGAAGACCGAAACCGCTCTCAGGGTGTTTACTTTGTGCGCTATGTAAATCCGGAGGCAGAAAACGGTGCAGGGACCGGTTTGCTTTCGAAGCTTGCATTCTGGCGGGACGAGGATAGCGATAAGCCGGGTCAATACCGCATCCAGCTAAGCGAAGCGGGAACCAATACCGACGTCACCGTGTTGAACAAGGATGGGGTGGCGGAGGATTCCAGTGACGCAAAGCGTATATTGAAATTGCTGTATGAGCAGTTGAAGTAATCAACCCCGGTTGCTATTGCCCGTATGGCTGTACGTCCGATTCGTGCCCGATGTGTTGCAGCGAGCTTTTCATACGTTGAGGCATTGTGCTTCGCTCCAACGATCCAGCGGTTCTATCGGTGCTGCCGCCAGGTATCTCGGAGCGAAGGTTGATATGCTTTCTTCCAGTTATCGGGCAAGTTCCGGGTAAATCCGGTTATTCGCCGTGTAATATGTCGGCGAATGACGCTCCGATCACTTTATCGGGCAATAACTATGTTTTCAGCCTTGCATCCATTGTTATTTTTGCCTTGAATAGTTTGGATACGGGGCAGCCTTCCTTTGCCTTGCTTGCGATCTCTTCGAATTTCGCCTGATCTGTTCCCGGTATTTTGGCGGCAACGTCAAGGTGGATAGTGGTAATCTCGAAGTCTTCTCCAACTTTATCGAGCGTGACAGCAGCGTGCGTCTCGATTTTCTCCGGCGTCAAACCAGCTTCCCCGAGCATCAGGGAGAGCGCCATCGAGAAACAGCCTGCGTGTGCGGCGCCGATGAGTTCTTCCGGATTGGTGCCCTTGCCATTTTCAAATCTCGATTTGAAACCGTAAGGTGCTTCGCTCAGTACACCCGTTTCGGTGGAAATCGTTCCGCCCCCGTCCTTGATTCCACCTTCCCAAACTGCCCACGCCTTCTTTGTAGTCATATTTCCTCCTCATATGGAAAAGTTATCGTTTACTTTCATCGTATAGCTTGATTATCAACAGGTGTTTCAGAAAATGGTTTTACCGCCCGGATATCTGCTTCATTTTTACCTTCGCTTCCAGCGCGTCCCCTTGCTATTTCGACCTGGACCGTTTCTACTCACGCTCATGGATTTTTTCTTCCTCTGCCTGTGCATTCCAGAGTATGGCGACACCGATGACTGCCGAGAGGATCGATCCTCCGAAAATTGCGATTTTGGCGGCTGAATAATCGCTTACCTCGGAGAAGGCTTGGCTGGCTATGAAAAGTGACATGGTAAAACCGATTCCGGCGAGGGCTCCTGCTCCCCCAAGCTGTCGCCAGGAATAGGCATCTGGTTTGGTGGCAAAGCCCAGTTGAACAGCGGTTACGGTGGCAGTGATAAATCCGAGAGGTTTGCCGATGACCAATGCTGTTGCGGTGCCGAGTATTAACGGTACGTGCTCGCTGAATACGCTTGTCTCTACAACCATTCCTGCATTCGCGAACGCAAACACCGGCAATACCAGAAAGCTCGATCTTGGCGCCAGGTGCCGGAGCATGCGATCAGCGGGAGATTCCAAACGGTCATGAATGGCATCCAACGCCTCCAGCGCAGGTTCGGAAGGCCCGTAATGCATGACCTCCCTCCCGCGCCGGGTTTCGGCGGTTAGAATGGCATCCGCCTGAAGCATGAGTGCGCGAAGATTGGGCGGCGGGCGTGTAGGAATGAACAATGCGAGAATGATGCCTGCCAGCGTAGCATGTATCCCGCTTGCGTACACACAAGCCCATAGGGCGATTCCGAGAATCACATACGGAGACGCACGATACACGCTGCCCTTATTGAGCAGCGCCAGTAATCCCGTAATCGCGGCTGCGCTGCCCAGATAACCGATATGCAGTTCACCTGAATAAAAAATTGCAACGACAATGATTGCCCCAATATCATCGACAATGGCAGCCGCGGTAAGAAAGACACGTAGCTCGACAGGAACGCGCCTGCCCATCATGGCAATCAGCGCAACCGCAAACGCCGTATCCGTTGCCATTGGGATACCCCATCCATATGACCATGTGCCATCAGCCCCCTCCGATCCCGGAGCGATTGGCGGTCCTGACGGCACCAGAATCAGATAAAGCAAGGCGGGAGCAGCCATGCCTCCAGTCGCTGCGGCGATTGGCAACATTGCGGATCGCCGGTCTGCAAGATGTCCCACGGTGAACTCGCGCTTGATTTCGAGACCGACAACCAGGAAAAAGATCACCAGCAATCCGTCATTTATCCAATGACGCAATGAAAGCTCAAAAGTGCTATGCTGGAAAGTAACCCCGAGGCGTTGTTCCCACATTTCATTGAAATCAGGACCGAAAGCGGAGTTGCTCAGAATAACCGCGAGTCCGGTGGCAAGCAGCAGCATGATTCCGGTCGAAGGCGCCCATTTGGCGAAATCCAGCGCGGCAGAATGCATGACGTGGCCAAGCGAGCCAAGCATTGCTTCAGAGAGTGAACGCACATCCCAGGGGCCATCGTAACGTCGATCATTGATGAAGAATGTCGGCGTGACGGTGACACCGCTGGCATCTGCGCTGGCTATATCCGCATCTACGCGATCTCTTGCTCTTGCTGCCGCTTCTTCCTGTTCGGCTCCTTTATTCCCATCCAGCTTCAAATCAGAAATAATGGTGCGCAGATCGTCTGCGTTCAGCTTGTCAGATCGGCTCATCAGTGCGACATGCAGATTCCAGAATCGAGCGGGATCATCGTATGATTCCACCAGTTCAGCTGCACGGCGCGCAATTTTGCTTCCTGCCAACGGGCGATGGCGAAATACATAGCGCATGCGGTTGCCAAACCGGCTTCGCAGCTCGGCAACGCGCTCGTGTGCAGAGCGTGAGGGCGCATCGGCGTAACTACCATACTCGACCAGGGTAATTTCGGCATCCGCTGGTCCCAGTGTATGGTCGTACGCTTCGTCGACCGGCCTGTCGAGGCGATTTGGTGGCGGTTCAGGATTCATCAGAGATCGAGCGTATCAAATATATTCGCTCACTCCTGGCAATGGCGCCGAGGGTTTACTGCTTTTTGCTATCTATCCTGCTCGATGAATTGGGACTGCAAAGCGAACTGCTGCGCTTCGCTTAATAGATGAGAAACGGGTTGTATGTTTCCGCCAGCAAGGGGGTCGCGAGCTCTTGGTCCTCAAGGCGTTCGATTGCTCTCGACAATGCGTCTCGAAGCTCTCGCGCCTGTTCAGCCTGCATTACGTAGGGCCTGCCGGGATCTGCCTCGGCAAGCTTTTGCTGCTCGTGAGATAAAAATGGAAACCGGACCGAGAGCAATCCATCGATAGGTTCTGTTTTTATTTCCCATCCCGTGATTGGGAATTGAAAAAGATCGTCACCCATTACAGCAACTCCTGTCATTCTCTGAAACCCGAAGCTTAGCAAAAGGAACGATTCTTTTTCGTTGGATAGCGCACATATAGGAACATTTGGCGTGCAAGTGACCTGTTTCCTGTCTCCTCTGGAATTTACCCCTCAGACTTACGGCCTCCTTAGATATAAGGCGTCCACCAGCTGCCGCGGTGCCGGGACTTGAATGCGGCGAATCGCCGGCAGATGGGATAGAGCACTGCGGTGACTACCACCCATACCAGGTAAACAATCGGAAGGCTGAATCCCCACCAGGGTGGAAATTCCCACGAAGAAGTCATGAATGAGCTGATATCGGCTCCCATTGCAAACGCAATGAGCAGGGCGAGCCCGTGAATAAAATACAGATGAATGAGATAGAAAAACAGGGGCACGCGTCCAAAAGTGATAAGAAAACGCCCCGCGCCGCCATGCGGCCCATGCGCCTCATGCCACCATTCAAATGCAGATATCAGCAGTAACATGAGTCCGAGCGTCATCAGAAGATAGAGCAGTGACGGCGGATATTTTGTCGTGTTCAGGAAAGATAGCAGGGTAAACACCAAGGTTTCCTGCACAACCCATGGATCCGGATCGCCATAGATATTCAGGGCTCGGAGAATGAGGAAGCCTGCGACAAGAATAACCCCGCATTCAAGCACCGCCTTTATTCTTGCCTTTGATGGCAGCAGCATGAGAGGACCAAATGCATAGCCTGCGGCCATTACCCCGATCCAGGGGATGAGGGGATACACTACCGGGAAGTGGGGGATATGGAGCGCACTCAACAGCCATCCTTTCCAAGTGAGTGAGCCGCTTGCTGCCTGAAAATCCTCAAGCTGTATGCCGTCGAGCAGGTTGTGAGTCAAGATCATGCCGATGCCAAAGCCGGCTATCGCCCATAGCGGCAGATAGACGAGTGCCGCGAGAGCAATCATCGACCAGCCCAGCGCCCAGATTACCTGCAGATCCATCAAGCTGTAATCCAGGTTGAAGAACCAGGCAAAACGCACAACCGTCAGCTCAAGAAATACCAGCCACAACCCTCGCAGGAGTAACCGTTTCGCCAGTTGTGAGCGCCTCATGCCTCTGGATGCAGACAGATAGGCGCTCGTGCCCGCCAGAAAGACAAATACCGGTGCGCACAGGTGGGTGATCCAGCGCGTCAGGAAGATAGCGGGAGTGGTACGCGCAAGATCAGTGGAGCTGAAATCCGCATCGGTGAAAAATCCCCGCACATGGTCAAGCGCCATGAGCACCATCACCAGCCCACGCATGAGGTCGATGGACGTTATGTAGGGAGCACTCGTAGTGGAATTTGCAGGTGAACGCGAGCTTTGCATGGATTTGCTTGAGTCTTTTTCCTATTCCTGAATGTGGATTATCTGTAGCAATATCCACCTTCTTGCTTGCCGGATAGACCTGACTACGGGTTTTATAGGGTAATTCACGCTGGACCTCAAGTTTTATTGGGGCGAGTGGTCCCGTGCCCAGGATATAGGGTAGTACTTTAGTTCAATTGGCATGGCTGGAAAAAACGGTAGGATAAAACATGGGCTTGCAGATGCCTCCCAAAGGAAGGCAAGTCCGATGGCAGTAGCAATCCTGTTGCCTGTTTTTTGCTTCCTCCGAAAGCTCATCAATTTTGGTAAACTCGCTTTGGCGGCTTTGGCGGATATCTGCTTCCGGAAAACCGGAAATTTTGTCTCAGCAGCCGTAGCTCGTTATCGTCGCGACCTATTCATTAACCTCCTTCCATTTAGCAGCTGCCAAACAAACCGCTTCACGCAGGGTGACGGCGCTGCTTCTGATCTCATCGCAATACAAGGTGAATCCGCCGCGACATTGCTGAGTTGGGCGCGTATAAACCGCCTGGTCGCAGTATTCGCTTAACCAGTCAAGTATCTCGGTATCTGAGAGATCAAGGGGGGCAGGACGATGTTCGGTCCACACTGCCATCCAGCTCATCCATCGTCCTACCCCGTTTCCCATCACGCTCTCCCTCGCTCTACCATAGTTTGCCCTTTCAAATCGGGCTCAAGTTCCGCGCCAGGCACGGCCTGGATATTTCTTTATGCCTTTCCCTTCCCTGACCGCTTGTCTTTCGACGCCCTGAGGGTCTTACTCGATCGAGGCTATGCCTGAGGCAGGCTGCACGTCTGTTTCACGGATGTTGCAACACCAGGACCGATTAACTGCGGTGTTGCAACATGGAGAGCATAATACAAGTATAACTTGTAATTGTCAAGAAAAACTTGTAAAAGTAAACTTGTAAGCTTGTTTACAAGTATCGAATGGAAGGAGGGATTGAGCTTTGAAAGGATCAGGATGGGGCAATCGCTGGAAGCCTTGGGAAATACGGATAAATGCAAGTTAACGGCCGGGAACCCTGACGAAAGGAACTTCAGCCTGGCGCTCGTGCGTTCTGCCAGGGCCAAACTCCATCACATGATCATCACGAAGGATGACCGAATAATCGACAGCATCCCGATAGGGTCCGCCGAATAAGGACCAGGAGTGCCGGCGATCGATATAGAGCAATGCCTCATAATCGCCATTGCGCTGATAGCCATCCGGATTACCCGCAATGCTTATTACTTGGGCTTTTGTCATGCCTTCCCGGACGCCTGACATTTTTCCTGTGATAACACACGAAGAAAGCACCAGCATACTGAGCAAGGCGGCAATAAGATTTTTCATATGAACTCCAGATCGATAAAAAAGGCGAAAAGGGAAGAATATATAAAAATTATAAAAAATAAATGTGTTATTTCGCGCTAAATTTCCGCCTTCCGGACAAATCAGCTCTCCAGTTCCCGGATAAGCAATGCAACTTCCGCTACTTCACCCAGCACTTCCTTTACTGCCTGCTCAAGTGTATACCTCCTTTTTTCGAGTTCCCGCAACTCCTCGGGGAATTGCATAATATATTTGTCACGTTTTGCACGTGCCTTTTCTGAAACATGAAAAGCGAGCAGCATCTCCGTGCTGTCATACGGCAGTCTATTTGCTAATGGTCTCATGATGGCAGGAGTGTTACTGGCGTATCACTGGTCCAGATTATTTATTGTAAGGTGCATCAACTCTTCTATTATCCCGATGATATTCACGAATGAGTGACGCGAATATGGTCTGTATTTCCGTATGTATCTTTTCTTTTTAAAACATACTGCTACACCAGGGTCAGCCTCGGCGCCTGTCATTTTTGCGGCGATCCGGTCCGTGCCTGGAAAACTGTCGTCTATCTGATTGCCGTCTTTCCCCTGACCTTTGTTCTACTCTCGGGCATCCGACGCGGAGGAAAAGCTGGAGGTGGATGAGGAGGCAGATCCGGTACCGGCAACGGTTTCAGATCTACCGAAGGAACCGCCTCAACCACTTCGGCAGATGTTTCGCCGACCAGGGCCTTGCTTATTGTTACCAGGCGCGCTGCATCTTCTTTAGACATGCGCCGCATTGCTTCGATAACCTGATTGATAAGTGCATCGTTCTCCGAAACCGGTTTCTCAGCGACGCGGGGAGAAGTGGCTCGGGTTCCACGTGCCGGCTTCTCCGGCTGAGGCGATACAGTAGTATCAGGCGCAGCTGGAACTTCCAGTGGCATCCCGAAATGCATCATCGCTGGGGGCAGCTTGAGCACTTCCGCGATCCTGTTCAGTCTTTTTCCGCGAGGTTGCGTAGCACCAGATTCCCACTGCTGAACCGCTTGTGGAGATACACCCACGAGCTCGGCCAGTTCCGATTGGTTCAATTTAAGCTTTTCGCGCCCCTCGCGAATTATCCGCGCAATATCCATGCCATCATAATACAAGCAATTCTTGCACCCCGCTTACAAGTTTCCCTTGACATATACAAGTAAAACTTGTAAAAATATCTCTTATTGGAAATCTTCAAGCAAAAAAGGTTCACCTCACAGGGGACCACAAAGCAATACCACTTATCGTCGAACAAATGGCTCTGCACCCTGAATGACTACAGATGTAACTATCAGCAACAGCCTGTGGCACAGGCATTCACACGAGGAAGGAATCGGAGCGTAACCAATGAGAACGGGTATCAGAAGAGCAGACATCGAAAAGAACGATATGCGCTTGCCTCTTGAGCGTTGGGAGTACGGAAATCCAGAAGCGGTTGCAGAGCGCAGGCAGGCTCGATCATGCCACGGCTGCCGGTATGAGTCGAAAATCCAGATGGGGTGGAATAACCTGGAGTTCTGTGAAAAAGGGCGAAAACACGGCGTTCGTTGTACATTTTTTTCAAAAAAGGGAATATGAAAAATGAAGTTTAATGATCCGCAGCATGCATTGAGCTGGGCGTATGAAACCACTAGCCGTCCGATCGTAAAAATCTCATCCGTTAACACAATGCGTGGACCTGACAGAGCAGGGGAGGGCGGCGCAAATGGTGAATTGACCGCGCACGATCTTCACGCGCAGGCCGCGCTGATTCTAAGCTTATGCAATCGCATACTATCTGATCTGCATATTGCGTACATAAATGTTCAATTCGGCCGGGAGGCGAGCGGGTTCGATCTGCTCAGCCGGCACCTCGCTGCAAATTTCGGGACGGGAATCCACAACCGCAGGGGTATCGAGCAGATAATTCGCGCCTACTGTGGCCAAAAGATCGGGTTGCGTGAAATCAGGAAAACTATGGCTTGTGGAATGCTCAAGGCGGCCTCATTGCGTAATCGTGGCTATGACGCACTCGATCTGATTCATGATCAGGCGATGGATATACTGCAAAGGGAGATGGAAAGCCGTGGTCTGCTGCGGAGTCCGGTGGTCAGTGAAATGGCGTAATTAGATCAGACCAGAAGAAGATCGAGCTGGGTGCGCCGTAAACATCTTGCCCTGGCTCGATCCTGGTCCCTCCCCGGTTCAGAAGGGGTTCTGTAACGATTCTGATTTCTTTCGGTTGGGTACGCCACCGCACAGAATTAGCCCGCTGGTCTATGCAATTCTCAACTCAAATGGTATGAACACAGACAGAACGGGAGTACCGGCCTGTTTTATCACAGATAATCTACCCTCGAAGAACTTACCTATGAGAGAGAAGACGACTATCGTTTCAGTAGGAGTGAGCGGACTCGTAATAGCAATGCTTGCGGGATGCGGTACCCGCCCCGCGCAGGAAGACGTCAGATCCATTGACTGGTATGAGTCGCATGCAACGGAACGAACTGAAAAGCTAAAAGATTGCATGACCAATCCGCGCACGCTGGATGCAACGCCCGATTGTGTCAATGCGAGCCGTGCTGAAAATAATATTAAAGCAACAACTAAGTGGGCTACGCCAGACGAAGGTGTCCGAACCGAGCCATCTATCGGAAATTAAGAACGAACAGGAGAATGCTGCCTTCCCGCCACGTAAAGTAAAATACGAAGTAATTTAGGTGGGCGGACCTGCGTTACGGCTGCTGAGCTACTGAGGAACGTGAAGCCTGGCTCGCAGCACGTTGTATCAATTTGCTCAATTCACGCAACCACAGCACGCAACTGGCTACCCCTGCGCAAAGCAGCCAGTCCCGCAGACTCAGACTGACGGTGGAGAATGCGTGCTGTAGAAATGGCACGTAAATTACGGCGATCTGCAGCAGGAGCGACAGCAGAATCGCGCTCCACAGCCATTTATTGGAGAATAAGCCGACGAATGCGCTCTGTTTATCAGAACGCGCATTCAGCACATTAAAGAGGGAAAACAATACCAGAGTATTGAAAGCCATTGTTTGTGCATAGGGTGTGCTGCCCGAGCCTTCTATAAGGCCTTGCGGAAGGCAGGCGTCGATCACCAGCAGCGTTCCCACTGCCGTGATTACACCTACAAAGGCGATGCCGAACCACATTTCAGATGTGATCACACGTTCTCCCTTTGCCCTGGGAGGTCTGCGCATGACATGGGCTCCTGCCGGATCGACGCCTAACGCGAGGGCGGGAGCTCCATCAGTTACAAGATTAACCCACAGGAGTTGCGTTGCCAGCAGGGGCAGCACAATAAGTCCGTCTCCCGTCTGCAATCCAATGATATTTGCGAGTAGCACGCCGAAAAACATCACGAGCACTTCTCCTATGTTGGACGAGAGCAGATAGCGTAAAAATTTTCGAATATTGGAGAAGATGGTGCGGCCTTCTTCCACTGCCGCCACGATCGACGCAAAATTGTCATCCGTGAGAACCATGTCAGCCGCTTCCCTGGAGACGTCCGTCCCTGTGATTCCCATGGCCACTCCAATATCCGAAGTTTTCAGGGCGGGCGCGTCGTTTACGCCATCGCCGGTCATCGCAATGACTTCACCCCCTCTCTGTAGCGCTTTGACAATCCAGAGCTTGTGTTCCGGGTTCACGCGCGCATACACGGAAACCTCCTGTACGGTGCGATCAAGCTCCTTATCCGAGAGTTGCTCAAGTTTTGCACCCGTAACAACCTGTTTATCTCCAGCTATTCCCAGCTGCGCGGCGATAACGGTTGCGGTTACAGGATGATCGCCTGTGATCATTATCGGCCTGATACCTGCAGCCTTTGCCTGGCTGACGGCGTTTTTCGCTTCCTCGCGTGGAGGGTCGATCATGCCGATCAGCCCTACGAATACCAGGTTGTACTCGATGCTTTCATCCGCTCCATTGGCTTTGAACGCATCAGAGGGGACGGACCGGAACGCGACACCGAGAGAACGTAATGCCTCAGTTGCCAATTCCTCATTCAGCTTCAGGATCTCGCCGCGGCGCTCCGGAGTTAGAGACCTGGTTTCTTCCCCCACCAGTTCAAAGGAGCAGTGGGCGAGCAATGCATCGGGTGCTCCCTTTGTAAAAACAAGCAGGCACTCACGTTTTTTTGCATCGACATGTAGCGTCGTCATCAATTTACGCTCCGAGGAGAAGGGAAGCTCGCTCACACGCTCGAATTGTTCATCCAGTGCATCAGCCTCCACTCCTGCCTTGCGCGCCGCGACGATAAGTGCTCCTTCGGTTGGATCGCCCTGTACCCTCCATCCATCCACATCATGCTGCAATACAGCGTTACTGGCCCTGTCGGCGATGGTCAAAGCGCGCTCAAGCTCATGACGCAACGCGCCTTCAATTCTGCCACCCGCTTTATCTTCCTCTATGACAACTGGATCAGTTTGAAGCAAATTATCCGGATATTCTTTATTATCCACAGGACTATAGCGGCGCACCTCGCCTTTGGGTGAATAGCCGGTACCTGTCATTTCGATGCGTCCACTTGCCGTAACAACTACCCGGACTGTCATTTCATTTTTTGTCAGAGTGCCTGTTTTATCGGAAGCGATAATGGTTGCGGAACCAAGCGTTTCGACTGCAGGGAGATGACGTACTATTGCATTTCTGCGCGCCATGCGTTGGACGCCTAAGGCAAGTACAGCTGTTACCACGGCAGGCAAACCTTCGGGTATGGCGGCAACAGCAAGAGCTACTCCCAGTATGAGAACGTCTATAAGTACAGCCAGACTGCTTACATTCCCTACGAGAATAATCGTGGTAATCATGATGACGGCAATTGCCATCACGATTATTCCCAGTAGTTTGCCGACGTGCGCAAGTTCTTTTTGCAACAACGTTGTCTCTGGCGGCACCGTTGCCAACATTCCTGCGATATGCCCCATCTGGGTTTGCTCGCCGATTGCCACCACGAGTGCATGCGCATGGCCGAAAGTAACGGCGGTTCCACTAAAGATCATATTATGGCGATCTCCAAGCTCGGCCTGTTCCATGATGAGCTCAGTATCCTTGGACACCGGTAGACTCTCGCCAGTGAGTGCCGCTTCAGTCGTTTGTAGTGCGGTGGTTTGAATAAGCCGTGCGTCCGCAGGGATGGTATCGCCTTCTTCAACGAGAATGATATCGCCAGGCACCAGTTCTGTTGCAACAACAGAGCGCTGTACTCCGCCGCGGATGACCTTGGCACGTGCTGCCGACATCTGGCGTAAGGCAGCGACTGCTTCTTCCGCTCTGGATTCCTGAATGTAACCCATGATCGCGTTGAGCAGCACTACTGCAAAGATAGCGATTGCCTCATAAGGTAAAGCGGATTCGCGTTCATAAAGCCACAGGCCTGCCGAAATTGCCGTTGCAATCAGCAGAAGGATAACCAGTACATTCTGGAACTGAGCGAGAAACTTTTGCCAGCGGGGAACAACTTTTCCGGCTGGCAGTTCATTTCTGCCGTATCTATCCAGCCGGGCCAGCGCTTCTGTATCGCTCAAGCCAAGCTGGGTATTCGTTTCGTAGGCGGAGGCCAGTTCTTGAATGGATTGCTGATATGAGTCTTTTTTATTTTGCTCGGATGTATGCAATGTTCATCTGCCTGCTTCTTGTTTTCCTTATTCGTTCCTTAACATAAGGGGCCTTGAACAGATACTTGCTGGCGCAACCGGATACTGGATACTGGCGAAAAGGCAGTGATAATCGGCACTGTGCGTTGGAACGATCGATTTTAACTGCAATTCACTCATCCAGAGGACTGTTCAAGAGATTCTTGTACTGAAGATAGGCTGGAAAAAATAACAGGGTAGCAGAAGCAGGAGTTACATAGATAGCTAACAAAAGATCGGTGGACCGGTGTTCCAGGGATGAGATCTCTATACATCGACAAGCTTTTCGAATTTCTTTGAAGAAAGTGGTTTGCCAATATGGCAGCAGAGTGTTTTGATCGTACCAGGGGGAGGAGTTGGTACGATCTTTGAGTTTGAGAACTACTACAGCTAATGTTGTCCGACCGAACCGCGCCACGCTCCGGTTTCCTTTCCGTGGCTTTCGAGAAATTCCTTGAAGCACTGGAGATTTTCGCTCGTACGCGCCTTTACTGCCCCCAGAGCGTCCCCCAGTCCTTCAAGGAAGCCCTGCGGTCCATAATCCATCTTCAGCACCACTCGGGTTTTTGAGTCTGAGATTCCGTAGAAGCTTACAACACCCGAATTTTTGGCACCACTCGTGCTATGCCAGGCGATCCGCTGATCGGGAATCTGTTCCGTAATCTCGGCATCCCATTCTTCTTCCTTGCCTGCGATCTCTGCCCGCCAATGCGAGTGGGTATCATCGATCTGTCGTACTTCGCGCACACCTTTCATGAACCTGGGAAATTCTTCAAATTGAGTCCATTGATTATATGCAGTACTAACCGGCACATTGACTTCGATAGAGTTCTCCACCGTCGATGTGTATCCCGCCTCCCTCGATTTCCGGAATGTTTTCGATAACATCAGTCCCCCTGCAGCAACTGCGGCGAGTGCCACTATTCTTCCTAGCATTTTTACCCCCTGTAGACTTGATTTCATTGGCACGAGCCCCGTATTTTTCCAAGCGGGAAGCCTCTCAGTTTCATGAAAAATTTACTGATATTCTCAATAATAGGTTTTTCGGGCTGGAATTCTGTGCGGTTGTGCACGTAATCGCAATTGCGCGACGAAGCAACTGCAGAGGCTGCATGTATCCAAGGACAACGTTATCCAAGGTGCGCTATCGCACTGATAACCAAATATCGGCCAAATATCATTCGATCAACTGCCAGCTGAAATATGCAAAAAGCAGATTGCAGGAAAATCCTCTCCTCAAAGACGATTGAGCGATTGAAAAATGAATGTGCCAGGGTTTACTGCCGAAGCAGCAATATATAGAACGAGTTCACAATATACTGCCAGCTATATGGCCCGCCACCCCGGATCGGGCCTCAACAATAGCCTTGTCATTTCCCCTCAAGCATGCAGTTTTGGTAGAAACATTCTTTGTAACGGCTGGATTCTGGGTTGCATCGGGTGCACTGCATTTTTTCCGTCAGTTCCCGGCATGATTGCATGCTATGCGGCCTGCATGGGCTCGATGTTCGCCTATTGCCGTAATTGTCTGGACTTTATCGATATACCAGAGAATAGTAATGGTAGTGGTGGCGGTAGCGGCGGGGGAGGGCCTCCTGCCGGAGGGACCTGTTTCCCGAATAAATGCTGCGAGTGGGGTGAAAACGGCGAGTGTACGCTGTGCATTCCCCGGAACGCTGTTTGCCCATAACGGTATAAGTAACTGAATTAAAAAGATAATTCCTGGCTAAGGATAGGTGGCCTGCCATAAATCCCGATTGCGGAGATCCTCAAGAAGCAACCGGTCAGATTTCTATTATGGCTTTCAAAGGCAGGTGATCCGATGCAATCCGTGCGAGGCCGCTGGTATGAGCTTCGAGGCTTTTCAGTCGGCGGCGCGGATGCACCCACAGACGGTCCAGCGCCATGAAAGGTTTTCGCGCGGGAAATGTGGCGCAATGAGGGGGACGCTTGAAGTGAGCGTGCAACCAGCGAAGAGGGCGCCCCCACAGGAACCATTCATTGAGGTCGCCCATTAACACATAGGTCTCCGTAAGACGGATTTCAAACAGCTTAAGCAGGTGGCGCACCTGTTGCCGTCGTTCCCAAGGTCGCAGGCCGAGGTGGGTTGCAACCACATGGACCTGTCGCTCGTTCCACGCAAGAGTGACATCGAGCGCCCCGCGCGGCTCCCGCCCGGGCAGGGTGAGATCTATCCGATTTACTGCCACGACCGGAAGCCTCGTTAACAGGGCGTTTCCATAGTGATGTGTACGGCGCACCAGGGTTGGTCCGGCAATGGCGGTAAGTCCGGTCTTCGCTGCGAAATAATCCAGCAGGTCATAACCTTCAATCTGGTGATGCTCTACTTCCTGCAGAGCAACTACATCCGCATTCATCTCCTGCAGAACGTTTATGATGCGATCAGGTTTAAAGCGTCCGTCGGCGCCGATACAACCGTGTATATTGTAGGTGGCCAATGTCATCTGCATATAATTTCATGAATTCCCGTTTTCATGCCCGAACAGGTGTTTAAACTGAAAGTTGCCCGGCCGAAAACACGCAGCCAGCGCTTGGCTAAACTTCAGTCAGATTGAGTAACTGCCGAAGCATTCATCGTATCGCGCCGTCGATTCGCCCATCTCCAGCATGTCCATGCGATAACGATGATGATTGCAGCAACGGCAACCAATGCGGTAAACGCTGGCAGGTCAGGTTTCTGGATAGTGGCGGCCAACTGATCCGTAAAAACGGATATGCCGGTTATCCCTGGCAGCAGGCCTATGGTGCTTCCCAGCATGAAATCCCGGAAACGGATTCGCGACGCCCCTGCAACGAGATTGATGACCGTGAATGGAGCGAGCGGTATGATCCTGAGAGCGATGATGGTCACGAGCCCGCGTCGGCCCAGGCGTTTGTTCAGTTCCCTTATTTTTTTTCCGGCAAAGCGCCAAACTGTATGGCGCCCTATCAGGTGGCCGATACTGTAGCTGAAGGCCGCGCTCAATAGCGCACCCACCATCGAATAGAGAAAACCGTACCAGGGGCCAAATACCAGTACGCATACTACAATAAGCACAGTGAGGGGAAATGCAACCAGACCACCGAGAAGGAATACACCGAGCGTAATGAATGGAGCAGCTGAAGCACGTTCGAATTCGGCGGCAAGCGGTACCAGAGTACTGACGTCTATCCATTCTTTGAGAGGCGACCAGCGCCATGCGGCTGCGAGCGCCAATACACTGATCAGTATCGATACGATAAGACCAATGTGACTTCGCGCAGGGGCACGTTCTCTTTCAGGAATAAGCTTCGCCATCAGTAGGCTCGCATCAAGCGGTTTGTCCGGGTCCACGATATCCTCGTCCGGCACCAGGGCATCCACATCGGCATCGACTCGAAACTGCCACGGACGTAAGGTACGGCCATGACCTCGCAACGCTTCAATCGTATGTATCAGCGACCCTTCCTGCGCGAGACGCTCCTCGATTTTGTTGGCGTCCATGTCTAAATGTTCGGCAAGCAGGCGGGTTCTAAAACCAGCTATTGCCCGGCCTATATCCTCTCTGCCATTCGCTTCAAGCATAAGATCGCATTCGGTATCCAGTCCCATGGAGCGATTATTGAGATTGGCTGATCCGATACGCAGCCGCTCATCGTCAATAATGATGATCTTGGAGTGGACGTTGACGCATTCGTTGACAAGCCGGGGTATGCACGGCTCATAGAGGGCCAGGCGGTGGTAACGATCTGCGGCGACCAGGCGCTTGAGCAAGCGCTCGCGCAGCACATCCATCGTGTATTGCGATAGCCACCCGACTGTCTGTTCCGCCAGCAGCATGACGACTTCCGGTCCGTGCTCTTCCTCCAGTCGCCGGACCAGTGCATCCGCTACGAGGTGGGTAGTAAAATACTGCGCTTCGATGTAGATGCTATCGCGCGCGGAAGTGATCAGATCCAGCACCAGCCGTTCCACCTCACGCACTTCTTTCTGGTTTTCATATTCGGGAACAGTGCGGGCGATCGCAACCTCGATGTTCTCAACGTCGGGTGCAAGATAATCCGGCCAGTAGTTTGGCTCCCCCCTGCCCCGGGGAGCAGAAAGTTTCTGTCCCGTTGCAAGAAACCACCGCTCACGCGCCAATTCTCCCAGTGCGGTTGCGATCGGGCCGGAAACCATCATCTGGATGTCGTGATAAGGCTGCGGTATGGGTTCTGTCAGCAAATCCCTGCGGCGCTCGTCACACGCCGCGTGCTCAGTAGTATCCCAGCGACCCAGCGTCAGGTCCAGCCCACCCACAAACGCCACCTGGTCGTCAACCACCACGACTTTCTGGTGATGAGAGGCCCCGGTGGGGTGATGATCATCAAGATGAAAATGCAACCGTCGGTGGCCGTTCCATCGCTGTTTATAGAGAGGAAGCCATTCGCGGTCAGATGCAAACAGCATGACGAAATCCCAGTCGAGGACATGAACATGGAGATTTCTGTTACGCTTGATCAGGCTGTTGAGGAAATCACCGAGGGTGATCGGCCAGCCATCGGGTTCCTCATCCCGTACCAGTTTCAATCTGCTGTCGATGTCCCAGGCCATGATCAATACGGAACGGCGGGCGTGTTTTACCGTTTCCCGGAAAGCACGAAAAAAATCCGCTCCATCAACGATAAAAGCAGCCTTGTCCGCGTGCTCGATGCGCCAGCAGTTATTCCCCGGCTTCAGGATGGATGATCCGTTCATTGCTTTTGAGATTTGCACCGGGAAGTATGATAAAGACTTTTGCAGGGCTTGAAACCCGCACTCTCGCACGGGCGGCGGTTAGAGGTCCTGTGAGCAAGCGGAATTCCTCCAGACCGCTGACGGCTGCAATATGGGCAAGTAATTCCGGTCCACCTGCTGCGTCAATCTCTTCAAGTTGAGCCGGGGGTTCTCCGGGATGGAGCGTTTCAAACAGAGCGTGGTTGTAGTTGGAGGGGAGGGTTATTTCTATTCGCTGCGCCCCTTCCAGTAACAGAGGTATTGATTCAATCGTTTCACGCCCACGCCAGGGCAATTTGATCAGCGGTTCTTTTTCCATTTCAAAGTTATCCTATGGCTGAGAAGCTGCTTCGCCCTTAAAAATAACTCGGCACTAGGCGTGACCTGCGGTCTACCCGCATCCTGTTATGGCCCGTTTGCTGCGCACGGCGAGGCCCGATGGGGTTGCGGAGGAGTCGGCTCTGGAATGCCGGAGTTATACTATGGGCGATAAAGGCGATAATGCCTGAGCTGTCGCTTCGCGTTCCGTTCGTTTTCGTACATAAAGGGCGGGCTTGATAATGGAGGAGGAAGCGCTCTCGACGTGAACGGGGAGCGAAGCGCTTGGAGTGAACCGGATGAGGAGAGAGGGCTACGGGTTTGATGCGTAAAGATGGGGCTTCAGTATATCGGGTGGAAGCTCCCACCGCACGATTCGAGGGTTCAAAAGGTGCAAGCCGGGTAGCAGCTACCAGTTATCCAGTACATTCAATCGCATTTGCAAGGTCTCAATTTCATCCAGTAACTGCAGGGCAAGCGCAACTCCCGCAAGATTGATGCCAAGATCGCTTTGCAGCCGGAGTGCCATTCTGGCGCGACGCATCTGTGTCCCGGTGAAGCGCCAGCAATGCGGTTCATGCTCTTCCGCCATAATCTGTGGGGTGATCAACCCTTCATCCACCAATTCGATGATATAGCCACTTTGTACCGAGCATGCGTGACTGAGTTCCGTCAGTGTCAATGCGTTCTGTTCATCGACAAGAGTTACCGATAGTTCCGATGGTGGCGAAGGCGCGTTGTTTCGATGACCGTTTTCGTCGCTCATGTCTGCACTCCCAGTTTGGCCCGCGGGTTGAACGATTTGAATTGCTCCGCCATGCTGCGGTAAAAGGCCTTGTCTCTCTCATCGGTGGCAGGGGGCGGTGCAATGCGCAATACGACATAGAAATCCCCCGGCGTTTTACCGGGAATACCGCGTCCTCTCAATCGCAGCTTCCGTCCGGTAGTGGAATCGGCAGGTATTTTCAAGTCAACCATTCCTTCCGGAGTGGGGACAGTGACCGTTGCGCCCAGGGCCGCTTCCCATGGCGCCACCGGCAGGTCAAGATAGACGTCGTACTCATCCACTCGATAGATGGGATGTGAGCGAAACTCGACTTCCAGATACAGGTCGCCCGCTTTTCCCTGACCGTGGCCGGGTGCGCCTTTACCCGTAAGGCGAATGTATTGTCTGGGCCGAATACCGCGGGGAATAGCCACATTCAACTTATGTTCACGGGTTGATACATATCCTTCTGCATCGACCTCCGGCACTTGCAGCGAAATAGTGCGGGTAGCGCCGTGATATGAATCTTCCAGATCGATCATTATCTTGGCGTACCGATTCTCGCCAGGGGCATGAAAGAAAGCTCCACCAGGCCCTCCATGGGTTTCTCCTCCGCGTCTCGCTTGCTCTGCACGAAAACTGCGTCCAAACAGGGATTCGAAAAATTCGCTGAACTGGGAAGCATCCGCTCCTGTAAATCCCTGTTGCGAAAACTCGAAGCCGGCGTTCCAATCCGGTGGAGGACGAAATTCCTGATCGGCTTTCCAGTTTGTGCCAAGGCGGTCATACGCTACGCGCTTCTCCGGATCCTTGAGCACCTCATAGGCTTCACCCAATTCCTTGAAGCGGGCTTCCGCCTGCGGATCCTTGCTGACATCCGGATGATATTTGCGTGCCAGTTTCCGGTAGGCGCGCTTGATGTCATCCTGAGAGGCATCTCGGGGGATGCCCATGATCTTGTAATAGTCCTTGAATTCCATCGCAATTACGGCGGAAAGAGATCGTTATGGGATTGAGATTTCAAGCATAGCGAATCCCGCTGGAGAATGTAACTATTACTGCAACTCAGCCTATGCGGTTGTTTAATAGTGACTTGAAGCAGGGTCAACATTGCCGAAGCAAGCCAGAACTGCTTAACAGCCGTGGAACAGCCTGCTTGAATGCAGGGCGATAGTAAACCGAAGGACAGTAGCGTGCCAATTATGCAGGCGCGGTATCCGGCCACGCTCAGGCAGGAATCCGGATTACCGCGTCTCATATTCTTGTTATAAGGGCTTATGGGTTAACCCATGAGGCCATTCCTCATGATCACTTCCCCATTTTTTCGCTCGCCAGGCGAGCGCAAGGAGTAATAACCCCGAAACGATGGCGTACATCGCGATCAGCCACACCAAGGCTAGGGCACCCGCACCCGGGAAGAAAAAGACAAATACGCCGAATGCGACCGAGATGAGGCCGTTGAGAAACAAGAGCGCCTCACCCCGAATGACCTTGCGCAAGCGGACCGACATGACCATATCCACAATACCATTTGCGAGTGCGGTTACCCCGATCACAAGCACGAGCACTATAGCGGTCAGATTGGGAAGCACGAAGGCGATCACACCTGCTCCGATCCCTACCAATCCCCAAAGGAGCATCAGCCACCAGTCCCGATTGGTTTTTCGGTTTTGCACTGCTGCTACTGCGGATGCTACGCCCTGGATGAGGGCATAAGCAGCGAACATGACGAGCAGCCACAGGAGCGTTATTCCTGGCCAGAATGCGGCGAGTATACCAAACACCAACGATATGAAACCGCGTAGTGCCAGAGAGCGCCAGGATTTCGAAAGTAGTTCGTTCATGATATCACCTCTCTTTTTCAAGTGATGCTATGAAGGGTGGAACCCAGCGATTGGACGGTATTACAGACTTCGTTACCAGATTTCATCCAGTTTCGAAAGGCATCATAATGGATGACGACCGTCGTTTGCGTATGATTGCCATCATGGATGCAGTCAATTGCTTTTGCCGTGCGTTAACCGACATAAGACGAACGGGTACAAGAATAAATCTATCTGTGAGGTTATGTGCGTTGGGGCACAGCCGGAGGTATGGTAGATGCGATAAGGTAAGGATAACTTATGCAGTTAGCAGGGCTTCGATTTCCGCCTTTCAGTAAGAATATCTTTCGATATATTGACGCTACGGGTGATATGATGACTACAGATAACAAGTCTCCTTCCAAGCGAATAGAATGCGAGGAAACCGGGATACTGACGGAACGGGCGGATTTGCCCAATTCGAAACCAGGTGCCAAGGATAAGGCAGAGCATCAGGCCCTGTTGCCGCATGAGCGCGACGAGACAACTCGGCCAACCGGCACGAGCCACCGGGGGAACGAGCATACACGCGAAGTAATCGGACAGGCACATGAAGATACGAAGCAGGGTCTGAAGGACACAGACCGGCGTGGAATACCATCCGATATAGTTGATTCTGATATCCCGGCTGCAGATGATATTCCCGGAGTCTCCCCCGACAGAAACGTAAAGAAACATTGAGAAACATTAATATGCTTGCATTTTGTGCTCATGCAACAGCAGATGAGCAGAACAGGAAAGACAAAAAGCTATCATTTCAGCGTTCTCAACCAGACAAGCTGAAGCCAAGCCTGAGGCAGCTTAATGAAAATTGTTAAACACATTCTCGCAGCTGCAATTGTATTTGTGCTCGCAAGTATTGTTTCAAGTCCTGGCTTTGCTCAAGCAGGATCAGATTCATCCTCTACTCCTGCTGCGCTCCCACCTGTGCAATCACAAGGCCAGACCGAATATCTGACAGGAGGGATCGGAGCGGATGAGTCGGAGGCAATATTGAAGGAAGCACGCACCTGGCCCCTGGTGCTTCAACTTGTCCAGAATGGCCCGACTCGTGCTGCCTACATCAGCGATGTTCGCGTTACGATCAAGGACGGGTCTGGCACTATGATTCTGGATACAGTTACCGAAGGTCCCTTTCTGCTTGTCAGGCTCGTACCCGGAAAATATTCGATCGATGCTTCGTATGAATCGAAGACGCTTCATCGTGATGTGAGCATAGGGAAAGGGGGCAGCAACAAAATAATGTTGCTATGGCCTGCTCCCGGGAATGAGGAAGACAGGTAATGGTAAGTTCAGAGGATGCCATTAGGGATTTATCACCAAGGATCCTGGAGAGTACACCCCTTAACCCATGAACGGCAGAAGCTACGGGCAAAGCCTATAACCTAGTTTGTTCAAGCGGTTCTGAATGTCGGTAGAGGCAATGGCGGCATGTGCCGCAGCAACACTGATCTGATTCAGTTCATCAACCACATCTCCCACCGCATATACCCCGGCCACAGTGGTACGCTGGTGCCGGTCGACAATCAGTTTTCCTTGCCTGTTGCAGCGCGCCCCGAGCTGAACCGCGAGCTGGGATCTGGGGCTCTCGCCCAGCATGGGGTAGATTACATCGAACTGAAGCTCTTCTCCATTTGAAAGGCGTACCGAAGGTTTCGATTCTCCCGTTATATGGAGGCTGCCGAGCGCGTCCTCAATCACCTCGACATTGACCTTACGAAGCCTTCTTTTTTCGGCACTCGTCAGTTCAGCCTTGGCCTGATAGAGCAGTGTCACGTTCCGGCTGTATGTTCGCAGAAACAGCGCGTGCTTTACACCCTCCCGAGGGGAAGAGGATATCAGGGCGATGTTCTGACCCTTCGCTTCGTAAGCGTCACAAACGGGGCACAGGCGAATAAGCCCTTTTTGTATGCACGTTTTCCAGTGCTTCGTATCCAGTCTCAAGTCAGCAGTTCCCGTTGCCAGCAATATCGTAATGGCACGGATTATCGACATTCCGCCACTCCCACCCTCACCCCTATGGCGGCTAGTTCCGCTGTTGGCACTATTGCTCACATGTGCCTCAAAAAAATTTTCAACCTGCTTGAGTCGCATGACCTCACCGGCCTGTACTTCAACGCCGTACTGCGCCGCCTGTAAGCGCAGCCGATTCAGAAATTCCTTTCCCGAGATACCCATGGGAAAGCCGGGGCAGTTATGGGTGGTAGGGATGAGCGCTGCGCGGCTGAATCCACTGTCAACAATTGCAATATTGCGCCGAAAGCGAGCGAGATAAATTGCTGCGGTAAGTCCACCCGGACCAGCCCCGATGATCAAGCAATCGACTACTCCAGGTGATTTCAGGTTGCTAAACTCCATGGCGCGTTTTAGCGGAAACTCAGACCGCTATTTATTTTTGGGTGTGGAGAATAAGAACACCATTTCAATACTTTCGAAACAGTACCGCTGGATTCTTTTCGGTTCGGTTCGTGACAACACATAGCGGATGCAAATGAAGGGGCTTGACCCATGCTGCGACATTCTGCAGTGGAAGAAAAATTAGCTTATGTATGATGGCGTACCGAAAAAAGCCTCGTGAGGCTTCACTATGGATCATCAGTCTAATTCAGGGGGACTAGTGATGGGAACGAGTAACGAAAAGGACAATAAATCTACCATTGGGGGACCCGCTAACCCGACTGGTTCACCGGCGAACGATTTCACCAGAAAGCTCTCCGCTACTGACGAACTCGCATCGGCAATACCTTATAACGCCAACAAGGCCGGAGAACATGGAGAAGCTTCCACTTCTCCCGAGAAGGGCCAAACGGTAGCGCCTTCCGATCCATTTGTTACTGGGAGTACGTTAACTGAAACAGTTGCGTCACCGAAAGTCGGGTCGGGTGAACCTCGGCTACGTTTCAACGCCGGCAACGAACCGTTGGACCGTGTAAGAGCGGATTCGAGTAATCAGACTCTTACCACCAACCAAGGTGTTCCTGTCGGTGATAACCAGAACTCGCTGAAGGCGGGTTATCGTGGTCCGGCGCTGCTGGAAGATTTTATTCTGCGTGAAAAGATCACGCATTTCGACCATGAACGCATACCTGAGCGTGTGGTTCACGCCCGCGGATCTGCTGCGCACGGTTATTTCGAATGTTACGAATCACTTGCCCAGTATACGTGTGCTTCCCTGTTTGCCGAGGCGGGGAAGCGCACTCCTGTTTTCGTCCGTTTCTCCACAGTGATCGGGGAGCGGGGCTCTGCAGACACTGCGCGCGATGCCCGAGGCTTCGCAACCAAGTTTTATACAGACGAAGGCAACTGGGATCTGGTAGGAAATAACATTCCCGTATTTTTTATACAGGATGCCATCAAGTTTCCCGATCTGGTGCACGCAGCCAAACCTGAACCGCATTTTGCAGTTCCACAAGCTTCCACGGCGCATGACACATTCTGGGATTTTGTCTCGCTCATGCCCGAATCCACGCACATGCTGATGTGGTTAATGTCCGATCGGGCTATTCCACGTAGTTTCCGAACAATGCAGGGTTTTGGCGTCAATACATTTCGCTTGGTAACAGCGGAGGGCGAGTCGCGATTCGTCAAGTTTCACTGGCAGCCACTCGCAGGAACCCATTCTTTGGATTGGGATGAGGCGGTTAAAATATCGGGCGCCGATCCTGATTTTCACCGACGCGACTTATGGGAAGCAATAGAGTGTGGCGCATACCCTGAATACGAGTTGGGCATGCAGATTTTTACCGAGGAACAAGCGGAACAATTCAGCTTTGACGTACTCGATGCGACGAAGATTGTTCCGGAGGAACTGGTCCCGGTCAAGCCGGTGGGGCGTATGATTCTCAATCGAAATCCCGACAATTTTTTTGCAGAAACGGAGCAGGTAGCCTTTTGCGCGGCGCATATCGTTCCCGGGTTGGATTTCAGTAATGACCCCCTCCTTGCGGGACGCATTCATTCCTATGTCGACACCCAATTGACACGCTTGGGCGGGCCGAATTTTCACGAGATTCCAATCAATTCGCCCATTGCACAAGTTCACAATAACCAGCGGGACGGGATGCATCGCCAGAGCATCAATAGAGGCCGGGTTTCATACGAGCCGAATTCCCTTGCGGGAGGTTGCCCCTTTCAAGCGGGTGCGGCCGGCTTCAGGTCATTTTCCGAACCTGTGAAGGGAGATAAGGTACGCGGTAAACCTGAGCGGTTTGCAGACCACTACACGCAGGCGACCCTGTTCTGGAACAGCCAAAGCGCTGTGGAAAAGGCGCATATCATTCGTGCCTTTCGTTTCGAACTCACTCGCGTCCAATCCCCCGCCATAAGGCAGCGGGTGGTGGCAATGCTCGAAAATGTTGCAAGCGATCTGGCAGAGTCTGTTGCTCGCGGGTTGGGCATGGATGCTTTGCCGCCACCCCTACTCAAAGCCCTGGAGAAAGATGTTATGCCCGAGGTTTCTTCATCTCCCGCTCTGTCACTTTTTGCTCGTCCCGGCGATGGTGGCATCCGTATGAGAAGAATAGCGATTCTCGTTGCGGATGGCATAGATGGAAGGATTGCGACATTGCGTGCCCGCCTGCTGGGAGAACAAGCGGTGCCGCGCTTCGTTGGGGTACGGCTGGGTTCAATCCGGACCACAGAGGGAAAAATGGAGGTGGATGTAACGCTGGAGGCCATGCCGTCAGTCCTTTTCGACGCTTTGGTAGTGCCTGGTGGAGGCGAGGGTATAGACGCGCTCACTCGTCTGGGTCAGGCGCTGGAATTCGTCAAGGAGCAATATCGCCATTGTAAACCCATACTGGTGCTGGGCGATGGCAGGAAATTGATCGAAGCTTCCGGTATAAAATGGACATTGCAGTCAGGCGGACAGGATGGCGGGCTTCTCCACTTCGAAGATGAAGATATTGGAAACGCGTCAACCCGCTTCATTGAGGCTATAGCAGCACATCGTCATTTTGAAAGGGAAATGGACCCTTCGCCTGTTTAGGGCGCTTATTTATTTTATTTTGGCCGGAAGGCCGAAATCCTTACGGCGAGTCTTGTAGCTTTATAGAATGTCGTCGTCGGAACAAGCAATTCGAATTGTTGTTCCTGCCTCCCTGCATCATCAATTGTATCCATAGCCGACCAATGTTCGATCGACTTGATCGACGTTGCAAACCAACACCGTTTTACCATGTCACTGAACAAAATCCTTACCTTTGTGGCAATCGGTATGCTGCTGCCGATTATTTCAGTAAATCAGGCTGGGGCGGAAGAACAAGCCACCCAATCCACACTTACTCCCGCTCAAGCCAGGCGGACGCTATCGATTCTTCAGGACGATGCAAAGCGTGCGGAGCTCGAACAGACGTTAAGGGCAATCGCACAAGCGACGGCGGAAGCGCCACTGGCAAACACATCAGACGAAGTTTCCGCACCCGCTGCAACTTCTGATTCCGACCAATCTCCTGCTGCCGTACAAACCAATGGAGCCTCGTCCTCCGGTGTTCCACCGGCAGGGGGTGTTCCTATCGAAATCGCCAAGGGTGGACTTGTCGCCCAGGTATTCGATCTCATCGGCGAGCGACTGCACATCGTTGTGAATCAGTTACGGGCAGCCGTTCAAACACTTCTCCAGATAAGAACGGTGGGCGATTGGTGGCAGAACAATCTGGGTGTGCCGGAACGCCGTGCCATTGTCCTGGAGGCATTATTGGAGGTTGCTCTCATACTTGGCGGGGGGCTATTTACCGAATGGGTACTGAGACGGGCCCTGCGGCACCCGCGGAGAATGATTGAAGACCGTGCGGCAGTCCGCCAAAACACGATTGATCGACAAAAGGACGACGAGGAAAGGGCGAAAGAAAAAGTGGGGCCGGAGAAGGAGGTGAACCAGGCTGCTCCTCATCTTCAATCTGCAACGAGCATGCATGTTGCCCCTGGCCCTGGTCCTGGTACGGGCAGGACAACGGCTGTCGACAGGTATTGGAGCCTGTTGCGTCGCTTTCCATTTGCTCTGGGTTATTGGTTGCTCGAATTGGTTCCAGTGGGGGGGTTCGTGGCAGGAGCCACTTTGCTCCTGACTGCCTTTGGCGGAAGATCGTCAATATTCTACACAACCACGATTCCGCTCATCAGCGCTTATGCTACTACGCGAATCGCGTTAAGTATCGGTCACCTCATGGCATCGCCAATCGGGCAGCGCTTGCGCCTGATGCATATCAGTGACGAGGCGGCAAATTTCCTGAATCTCTGGTTGCGACGCATTGTTATCGTCGCTGTTTTTGGTACTGCCATTGCTGATATCGCCCTTGAAACTGGAGCGACCCTCGACACTCATGACGCGCTTTCCAAACTGGTGGCTCTCATTGTCCATATCATGCTGCTGATAATGATTTTTCGCAGTCGCAAGGAAGTGGCAGCAGTGATCCGTGGTTCCGCCGAGAACAGTCAAGTCCTGGCCGGGCTACGGAGACTCCTGGCTGATAGCTGGCTTTTCGTGGCAACGTTTCTTATCGTAGGCGCTTGGCTGTTGTGGTCGATGGGAACGGAAAATGGGTTTCAGCAGGTGCTCCACATCTTTGCGCTATCAGCCGTGGTTATTATCAGCGCGAGCCTTGTGTCGATTTTTGTTCTTGGCGCAATCGACCGCGCATTCATTGCCGACCGGAAAAATACACCGGAGCAGCAAGGACAGCAGCTGTTCGAAGGATCAATCGAAGCTGGAACAAAAAGCCCCTATCACCTCCTGATACATCGTGCGGTCTCATTGTTGATCGCTGTTGTTACCGGGCTCGTATTGCTTTGGGTTTGGGGCGTGGATACTTTGTCCTGGTTTGAAAGCGGATCAGTTGGCCGACGTGTGGCTTCGGCTGTTGTTACAATCACAGTTACCTGTGCTTTGGCACTGGCGGCATGGGAGTCATTGAATACGGCGATCTGCCAACGCATCGATCGTTGGGGGAAGGCTGGCGATATTGCTCGTGCCGCCCGCCTGCGTACCCTCCTGCCTATGCTGCGCACGACCATGTCCGCTGTCTTTATCATGATAGTGCTGCTTGCAGCACTGGATGAGCTCGGCATCACCATTGCGCCCCTGTTGGCCGGCGCCAGTATCATCGGAGTTGCATTGGGTTTTGGTTCACAGAAGCTGGTGCAGGATTTCATCACCGGAATTTTCCTGCTCATGGAAAATGCCATCCAGGTTGGCGACTTCATCACAGTGGCTGATCTTTCAGGATCGGTCGAGCATTTGTCGATTCGCACTGTCCGGTTGCGCGCTCCGGACGGATCACTGCATGTGGTTCCGTTCAGCTCTGTTTCAACCGTCACCAACACCAATCGGGGTCTTGGGAATGCTTCGATCAGGGTCAGCGTGACTGCTGATTCAGATGTCGAAAAGGTATTTGCTGCCATCAGGAGTGTGGTCGATGATATGCGAACCGATCCACGTTTCAAGGACCTCATCCTGTCGGAAGCTGATATCTGGGGCGTCGACCAGATGGATGGGTTCATGATTACCATTCTTGGACAGATACGGACTCTGGATAAAGGCCGATGGCCAGTACAGCGCGGCTTCAACTTACGGATTCTGGAGCGTTTCCGTGAATCGAACATCCGGTTCGTCAATCCTCAGAAACGGCAGGTTGTGATGGAGAGTAACGAAATCCAAGCTGGCAGCGAGCCATCTAAGCCCATCATTCAAGCCCAATAAACATTCGATTACTTCAAATTTTAGGCTGACGAGATACTGGAATCTCAACCCGTAATTGCCCCTGCTGGAACAGAAGCCATTGTCTTTCCCCGTTTTCCTGCTGCCCTTCCCGATTACAGTAATTTTGCCTTGTTTGATACAATCGCCGCTTTCATTAATAAGCCGCTCGCGGGGAATTTTAGGCGAATAATCAACTAAAGGGGGAGTCATGACAAAAAGATATCTGATAGCGGCGCTTTGCCTTCTGCTATCAGCTTGCGCGTCAACAACGAAGCTCGTAAGTGAGCGTGAATCTGCCATAAAGAGTGTGAGTTTTGACAAAAATGTGCAGATTCCGGAAAAAGCACACTACCATGGGCCGGCACAAACGGCAGGCGGCGTTCTATTTGGACCGTTAGGCTACCTGGTGGCACATGCGATGATGACCAACGACAAGCTGATAATGGATCACATGAAAAATCATGAGATCAATATTGGGGCTATCGTTCTTGAAGAGTTTGAGAGACAAGTAAAAACGCACCCCAAATTTCTCAACAAACAGTTTACTTCTGACCCTGCTTATTCTGATGCCAAGTTCGTAGTAGAGGTACGAATATACGGCTTCACCCAGAAGCATGGATATTCCAGTGAGTATCGCCCTGTTCTGGGCGTTGCTGCTCGACTGGTTTCAGCAAAAGAGGAAAAATTATGGGAACGCTACGACTACATTACAGCCATGAATGACGGTGTTCCAGGTCGTCCATTTGAGGAATACTTTCAAGATGCGAATACTATGCGCGAAGCATATGCGGTTATATCCAAGCATGTGGTAGCGCTATTGATGGAAAACCTTTGACTCGCGCTGACAGCAGTTTCCCAAAGTTGGACGAACATTAGCTCTCCCTATTCCTTTTGAAGCTTTCGACAAAGGGTAGCACAAGCAAGGGATAGTTCAGCATGAGTGCGTTACCGAACAGAGAGGAATGCCTGTTATTTTTAAAATAACTTCTAAATTGATTAAGTTGAGAAAGATGCAAGAGAGATATCAATCTAGCAGGAGAATAGCATGAGCTATGAACGGTATGAACATAACGCGCAGGGGTTGAACAAAGTTATAGATGGCACGGGCCCTATGCCCCGGTTTATGGGTGCGACATGGCCAATAGGAGAGGACGTCTACAATAACAAAGGCGAGAAACTGGGTGATATCAAGGAAGTCATGCTGGACGTGGAAGAGGGCCGTGTGGCCTACGCTGTCTTATCTTTCGGAGGATTCCTCGGAGTCGGCGACAAGCTCTTCGCCGTGCCCTGGAATGTCCTGACATTGAAGCTGGAAACGCTGGACAAGCGTTTCATACTCGACGTGGAGAAGGAACGTCTGGAATCAGCACCCGGTTTCGACAAGGACAACTGGCCGGATATGGCTGATGAATCGTGGAACAGCCAGATTAACGCATATTATGATAATCAGCGCGTTGGATGAGGGAAATTCTGGCAGCGTTTGCTCTTCACTTGCAGCAGTAAATAGTGAGGGATTACATGAAAAATAATAGGGGTATCCTGGGGCGGGCCGTAATATCCGGAACGGTAAGCGGTCTTGCAACAGCAGGTGTCGCTTCGTTCGCCGGAAAATATGAAAATGGCTCTTATGCGGCACCTCTAAACGCAACGAGCCATATTATCTGGGGGGAGGAGGCCGCCTACCATGACCGCCCATCGCTAAAATATACCCTGACGGGTTTTCTCTTGAATCACGCATCCACCATTTTCTGGGCGTCATTTTACGAGAAACTGTCTGGCAGCCACGGTGCCAGGCAGCGCATGGGAAGACTTCCTTTCACTGTATCCCCTGGACCAGTGTCTCTCGTCAAACCCGTTTGCCGCGGAGCCGCAGTAGCAGCTGCGGCTTACATTATTGATTATCACCTCATTCCAAAGCGGTTTACGCCAGGATTCGAAAAGCGGGTTTCAGGAAAATCTTTAACCGCAATTTTCGCCGCGCTTGCGGTCGGCCTTGCTGCGCGCGACGTGATCGATGCGGGAGTCGAATTTCATAAACGGCACTGATTTAAGAATCTCTCAAATCTCTCGCAAGACGAATTCCGGAAAACTGCCAGCATGTATCCGCGGGGAAGAAGTTGCGAAAACTTGCCCGTATCCGCTCTTTTGGATTCGCGCATGACCCGCCGCGCAGCACATACTGGTTCACCATAGACCGACTGTTATATTCGCCTACCGCCTCATCCCAGACAAAGGACATCGGTTCGTTCTCGTTAGGTTTTGCAGGATTGTAACCCGGATATGGGGAATAGCTCGACTGCGTCCATTCCCAGGCATCACCATAGAGTTGAGCGAGGCCTCCGGCATTTGCAGATGGGGTAGCCTCGCCTGCGGAGGAGGGATGAAAACGGTTGTTATCAGCGAAGCAACCTTCTATCTCCTGTTGAGAAGCAGCATTTTCCCATTCGGCTTCCGTGGGGAGCCTGGCGCCTGCCCATCGCCCAAAGGCATCGGCTTCGTAGAAGGACACATGAATGACCGGCAGATTCAGGTCCAGTGGCATGGGACCACTGAGGGTGAATTCCTCCCATCCCTGATCGCTTTCCCGCCAGTAAAGAGGATGCGACCGGCGGTTGGCTTTCATCCAGTCCCATCCTTCGGAAAGCCACAGCTCAGGATTGTCATATCCGCCGGCCTTCATGAATTCGAGGTATTCGCGATTGGTGACAAGCCGGGATGCGAGCTGGTAGGGTTCCAGGTATTGCTTGTGACGGGGCGATTCATTGTCGTAGCTGAACTCGTCTCCCTTATAGCCTATTTCAACGAGACCCCCGTCAAAACGACACCATTCGAGGGGCGGGGGGACAGGGGAATCAAGGAGCGGATTCCTATTATAGGAAGGGTTCAAAGGGCTTTGGGAAAGCAGATGCTTGACGTCGGCCAGCATAAGTTCCTGGTGCTGCTGCTCATGATGCATTCCCAGCACCGCGAGCATGCGCAGCATTTCGTCTCCTTCCGAGCGTTTCAGGACCTGCTCCATACGTTCGTTGACGTTATTGCGGTATTCTCGAGTCAAGGACAAGGACGGGCGGGTGAACAGCCCGCGTTTCGGATCAGGGTGGGTCTGACCGGATTTATTGTACGAGCTGAACATCGTGAGAAAAGCCGGATGAAAAGGCGTGAAGGACTTTTCGTAGTGCTGCAATACAAATTTCTCAAAAAACCATGAAGCATGCCCCAGATGCCACTTTACCGGGCTTGTCTCGGGCATGGATTGTACACAGCAGTCCTCGTCGATCAGTGGCTCGATCAGACTCAAAGTCCGGTCGCGGATCGAGGAATATTTTACGTACAACGGCGTTGTCATGGCAGTCCTCCGAAGGATAGCGATCTACACCCAGAACACTTGGACAGTTCGATGTTCTAATCAGGATGAAAGGGCTTTATTCCCGGCAAGCTTACAAGGGGGATGCTGTAATAGCAATGAGCCAGTTTGTGCAGCTTGCTTGTGAAGTCGCCCAATCGTTTGATGAATCTGCTTCCAGCATAAGGAAATAAATGAGCCAAAGCAATCTTCAGAGGAGTATGCCGAGCGTCACGCTGTCAGATCTGTCCGATGCACGGTTCGATAACCGCTTTGTGCGCGAGCTACCGGGCGATCCGGAAACGCGGAATGTTCCCCGTCAGGTGCTCAATGCCGGTTATACACGTGTGAGTCCTACGCCTGTTCGCTCACCGCGACTCCTCGCCTGGGCGGATGCAGTCGGCGAAATGCTGGGTATTGCCCGCCCGGCATCTCCAGTTTCGCCAGCAGTGGAAGTGCTTGCCGGTAACAGAATCCTTTCGTCCATGCAGCCTTATGCAGCACGTTATGGCGGACACCAGTTCGGACACTGGGCAGGGCAGCTTGGCGACGGGCGTGCCATCACTTTGGGGGAATTGATCAGCCCAAACGATAAGCGCTACGAGCTGCAACTCAAGGGTGCAGGGAAAACGCCCTATTCGCGCACCGCGGATGGACGTGCGGTCCTGCGTTCTTCCGTGCGCGAGTTTTTGTGCAGTGAGGCGATGCACTCCCTTGGGGTGCCTACTACGCGGGCATTAAGCCTGGTTGCGACAGGGGAACCGGTGATACGAGATATGTTTTACGACGGGCATCCGGAGGCGGAACCCGGCGCGATCGTCTGCCGCGTCTCGCCCTCGTTCCTGCGCTTTGGCAATTTCGAGATACTTGCTGCCCAGAAGGAGCCAGAACTTCTCAGGCAGCTCGCCGACTTCGTGATAGGCGAACATTTTCCAGAACTGGCCTCATCCTATCGGGCACCTGAAGTTTATGCGAAATGGTTCGAGGAGGTTTGTCGCCGCACAGGTATCCTCATCGCGCACTGGATGCGTGTCGGTTTCGTCCACGGTGTGATGAATACCGATAATATGTCCATATTGGGGCTGACGATAGACTATGGTCCTTATGGGTGGCTCGAAGGTTTCGATCTGCACTGGACGCCTAATACCACTGATGCACAGGGGCGGCGTTATTGCTATGGTAACCAGCCCAAGATCGCGCAATGGAATCTGACTCGCCTGGCCGGCGCGTTGACGTCACTGATCGAGGATGACGGTGCGCTGGAGCAGGGGTTGGCAGTCTTTGGTGAAACATTCAATAACACCTGGAGTGGCATGCTGGCCGCCAAGCTGGGGTTGGCCTCACTCGAACACTCCGACGATGACTCGCTTTTGAGCGACCTATTCGAAACGCTGCAACAGGTTGAGACGGATATGACGTTGTTCTTTCGTTGCCTGATGAACATTCCCCTGAATCCGATCTCCGGAGACAGAGCAGCAACCCTCCATGTTCCAGAGAGCCTGGAAAGCGTGGATCAAATGAACGACCATGGACTGGTCGAGCTATTCCGCCCGGCGTTTTACGACGAGCACCAGGCATTTTCTCATGCGCACCTCACACGACTGGCCGGGTGGTTGCGACGCTATATCGCAAGAGCCCGCCAGGAAGGGGAGCCCGCAGATATGCGTTACCATCGCATGAGCCGTGCAAATCCCAAATATGTGCTACGCAACTATCTCGCACAGCAGGCGATAGAAGCACTAGAACGGGGGGACGACTCTGTGATAACGCGATTGATGGAAGTGCTGAAGCACCCCTATGACGAACAGCCTGAGTACGAGGACCTTACGGCAAGACGTCCGGAGTGGGCGCGTAACAAGCCCGGCTGCTCCGCTTTGTCGTGCAGCTCCTGAGCACGTTTATTGGGTGGCGACGTGTTTCTGATGTAGGACCGGGAGTTGCAGTGGAAAGAAGGACATGTGCACTGCCAGCATTTGCACTTCTTTTTTTAAAAAGCACGAAAACCAGCGGGAAGCTTGTGATGTGGCAAGATTGGCAAGATCAGTTTCCATACCTGCTCAATATTCAGCGCTAGCGCTCATCTCATCTGAAATGAATAACAACTAGATCATGAGTGCTGTGCCCGAAAAGCTGCTTCCTGAAAGACTGGAAGGGGGATCAGAGGAAGGTTCTCCCGGCGCTTCCACTCAGGCGATAGATGAGGAAGCTGCGGCGCTTCGCGCTTTACCTCGTTTTGGGACAGCTATCGCACTCTGGATAATCGCACTGGTTGCGCTGCTAGGAGGTCTGCATTTCGCGCAGACCTTTTTTATTCCCTTGCTGTTCGGCATTCTCGTGAGTAACGCGTTAAGTCCTGTAGTTGGTTGGCTCGAGCGCTGCCGCATCCCTCGCGTACTCGGGGCTGCGCTTGTGCTTGTTGTCCTGCTTGGCAGCGTTTCATGGGTAGCCTTATCCTTGAGCGGTGATGCAGCCCTCATAGTGGAAAAACTTCCTGAGGTTGCGCACAAGTTGCGGCATAGTCTGAGAACCCTGCGAGCCGACGGGCCAACCGTATTGCAGCAGGTCGAGAAAGCGGCGAAAGAGCTTGAGAAAGCGGCGGTAGATGCAGGATTGAAATCGCCCGCGGCGGCGGTGGTTATTACAAGCCAGCCGGAAGATGGCGCATGGGTCAAGGATTTTCTACTCAAGCAGTCCGCGTTGTTGGTCTCGTTTGCCGCGCAAATGCCGGTCGTGTTGCTGCTGACCTATTTCCTGCTGGCGGCAGGAACACATTTTCGCCGTAAGCTCATAAAGCTGGTCGGGCATCGCTGACACGCAAGAAGGATGCGGTTCGAATACTGGAGGAAGTGCATTTACAGGTCCAGCGCTACCTGCTTGTCTTGATCATATCGAATACTTTGATCGCCGTACTCACCTGGTGGGCACTCGAATTGTATGGATTGGAACACGCCGGAGTGTGGGGAGTCGCTGCCGGGATATTACGTTTTGTTCCTTATCTCGGGACGATGATTATCCTGCTGGCAAGCGGCATAGCAGGTTTGCTGCAATTTGGTTCCCTTCCGCTTGCCCTCGCGATAGCGGCGACAACAGTTTTCATTTCCGGCTCCATTGGAATGTTGTTCGGCACTTGGTTGCAGGGAAGATTCGCGCGGGTGAATGAGGCTGTGCTGTTCATCGTGCTGTTATTTTTTGGCTGGCTGTGGGGCGTGGCGGGCTTGCTTCTGGGGGCGCCGCTATTGGCCGTTGCAAAAGTGGTTTGCGACGGCATCGAATCGCTCAAGCCTATAGGTGAAATGCTGGGGCGATAGCGTTATGTATCCTCTTTGGAGTTGTTATGGACGGATGGTGGCACGAAATATATAAAACGATAATAGTGGAGTTCTCCGATCTGCCCACTGCTGTCGAATTTACCCGTGTCATCTTGCGCCTCGCGATAGCTGCAATATTGGGTGCGTTGCTCGGCCTGGAGCGGGAACATAGCGGCAAGGCGGCGGGCGTGCGCACCCACATGCTGGTCGCCGTCGGCGCGGCTATCTTCGTGCTCGTCCCGCAGCAAATGCAAATGCCTGATGCGGAGGTGTCGCGTGTAATTCAAGGCGTCATTACGGGTGTCGGATTTCTGGGGGCTGGGACCATTCTTAAAAGCACCAACGAGGAAACAGTAAAAGGACTGACTACGGCGGCAGGCTTATGGTTGACAGCCGCGGTGGGTATCGCGGCAGGTTTAGGGCGCGAGGGTTCGGCTGTTCTCAGCGCTTTTCTTGCATTTGTCATTTTACATCTCGTGCCTAAAATCCTGCCAAAAGGCACACTGCATTAGGTGACCGAGTGGAACCAGATCGATTGGAATACCAGCTATGACCCCATGGCATCGAACCAAAATTGTTTGTACGTTGGGTCCTGCAACGGATGCGCCCGGAGTTATCGAAGGTCTGATCAGCGGAGGAATGGATGTCGCTCGCATCAATGCCTCGCATAGTGATCACATCACGCATTCGCGTCGCGTCGAACAAGTTCGCCGGGCGGCAAGTGAGGCTGGGCAACCGGTAGCTATTCTTGTCGATCTACCCGGTCCAAAGTTCCGTCTTGGCAATCTGCCCAATGACTGTTGCAGGCTAGCTGAAGGCGCTATCGTTACGCTTGTGGAAGAGGGCAGGGCGGTAGAAGCGGGTACTGATGATACGGACGGCAGCCGGTTGCCAGTGCGCAACCCCGAATTACTCCAGGCGCTGCGGGCAGGGGAGCGGGTATTCCTGGCTGACGGATCGGTCGAGCTTTGTGTAGGGGCCAGTGCGCCGGCTCAGCCTGGACTCGATGCAACCCGGGTTCGATGTGAAGTTCTTATCGGCGGCATTGTGCGTTCCGGGTCCGGTATCAATGTTCCTGAATCGGCTCTGCTTGAGCTCGTTCCGACTGCCGATGATCGGCAACATCTTGTCTTTGCGCTTTCCCGGGAGGTGGAATGGATAGGAATTTCCTTTGTTCAGTCAGCTGATGATATCCACCGTGTGCGTGCGTTGCTTCCTTCCACTGGTGGACCGCTCTTGATGGCAAAGATAGAAAAGCGCAAGGCACTCGTCAATCTGGAGGAGATTGTGGAGGCAGCCGATGGGGTAATGGTGGCGCGGGGAGACCTGGGGGTGGAAACCGATCTCGCCGAAATTGCGCTGATACAGAAGCGGATTATATCGGTAGCGAACGCTCGGGCACGTCCCGTAATTACCGCTACCCAGATGCTTGAATCCATGGTGGCGTACGAGCATCCGACACGTGCGGAGGTAACCGATGTGGCCAATGCGGTGCTGGATGGGACAGACGCCGTGATGCTTTCCGCCGAAACGGCAATCGGGCAGTTTCCCGCTGCGGCTGTGAGGGTTCTTCACCGGGTGATTGCCGCTACTGAAGCAAGGCATAACAGATCCGGCAAACTCGAGGATGCGGCCGGATATGACAAGCACGGGCTGAATGAGATGCAGTCCGTCAGTATATCGGGTTCGAAACAGGCTAATCTTGGCTTTTCCGCTTGTGAGCTTGCAGTACGCATGGATGCCCGGGCTGTGGTTGTTTTCGTTCAATCCTTGGCAGCAGCGCTGGAAGTTGCGCGTTTCCGGGCGCAGGTGCCCGTCGTTGCGATCACCGGTTCTGCCACGCTATATCGCAGCCTGGCGCTGGCTCATGCGATTGCACCGCTTTTATGCGCCGAATGCAACGCTACTGCCGAGCCTCGAAGTTTGATAACGAAGGCACGGGCCTGGTTGCTGGCACAAGGATTGGCGCGGCCGGGGGATGAAGTCGTTCTTCTGATGGGGTCACAGATGACTGATGGAAAACTCGATACCTTGCAGATCGTTCAGCTGCCTGCTTGACGCGTCAGTTTTCAGTGTCTGCGTTGCTTCGGAACGGCCGTCATGATTTATCTTTATGGAAGCAGGAATATCTCCGGCTTGGTTCTCTTCTCGCCTGTCCAGAGACACCAGGGATGTTTGCCTGGAAACGTCAACACCGAGCCCTACAATTAATGGAATCAATTTTTAGCGATTCCTGAAGAAGGAAACAGATCAAGGCCGAAAGAATCTACACGGCATCTCCAATGACTATCGCCTAGGCGAACTATAATGAAACAAGTCGTTCCATTGTACGAGGGAAAATAGCAGAGGCAGCGTGCGGCGAGAGAAGCGTGAAAGGAATCCTGAAAATTGCTTTCAAACTCCTTGTCAATGACAAAGGAAAATATGCAGCCTTGCTGGTCGGGATCACCTTCGCGGTTTTCCTGATGGTGCAGATGACCTCCATATTCTCAGGCATTCTCATCAAATCCTCATCGACCGTCATCAATCTGGGAGCAGATATGTGGGTCATGGATCCCGCTGTCAGTAACGTTGCCAGCAGCATCCCTCTCCCCGACTACGTTCTCGATGCGGTGAGAAGCATAGAGGGCGTCAATTATGCAGTCCCTCTGTATTCAGGTGCTGCGTTGGTCAAGCTGAGGAATGGCATTTTTCAGCCGGTAACCATCCTGGGGCTGGACGACAATAGCCTTTTCGGCCGTCCCGAATTGATCGAAGGTGAAATTGAAGACATCTATGCCGAGAACGCCTTCATCGTGGTTCAGGATACGGAGGTGCGCAAGCTCGGGCATCCAACGGTGGGAACCGAGTTCGAGCTCAATGACCACCGTGGGGTGATTGTAGGAATCGCCAAGGTCGGGGCAAGCGGACTGTTCGGCCTTCCGACTCTCTATACGACTTACAGCAAGGCAATCCAGTACATTCCCTCTCCGCGATTCACAATTTCGTACATCCTCGTTGAGCCGAAGAGTCCCGAGGCGGTTACGCATATTGAAAGCGAAGTCCGCCGCCTCGGTTATCTCGCGCTGACGAAGGATGAATTCATGGAGAAGATCGCGAATTTCTATAAATATCAGACGGGTCTGGGCACCAATATCCTTATCATGACCGCAGTGAGTTTCCTGGTTGGTCTCTCCATTTCCGGGCAGACGTTTTATACCTTCATCCTTGAGAATCTTGAAAAATTCGGCGCACTGAAAGCCATCGGGGCCAAGGGGAGAGAGCTCATATACATGATCCTTTTTCAGGCAACGTTCACTGCGTTGGTGGGGTACGGGCTGGGAGTCGGTCTATGTGTCCTGATTATCGTACTGGCAAAGATCAGGGTTCCGGAATATTCAGCTACCGTCACTTTTACCACCCTTGCCTTTGCATTTGTCATGGTCCTGATTATTGCGGCGATTTCGAGCTATATTGGGATAAGAAAGGTGCTGAAGATCGAGCCTTTCGATATCTTCCGGGGTTGAACGCGACCTAGGCCGCCGTGCGTTCCCGGTAGTCTCGATTTAAGGCTCAGCCTGCGGTAGAGGTGGCGTTGTGGATACTGCAATTTCAGCCAAAGAACTGACCAAATGGTTCGGCGAAGGCGATCTTCGGACTTACGCTGTCAAAGAAGTCAGTTTCGATGCCTATTTTGGCGAGATTCTTTTTGTGGTTGGACCGTCGGGGAGCGGGAAAACCACGTTGTTGAGCATGATTTCCGGCATCCTGCGGCCGGATTCAGGAACAGTCAATGTTGATCACGTCGATATCTGGAGTCTCACTCCCGATCAGATCGCCGAATTCCGCCTGAACAAGGTCGGATTCGTATTCCAGGACTACCACCTGTTTCCACGCCTTACCACGGCTGAGAACGTTGCCATTCCCCTCATCCTGAAGAAAAAGGACTGGAATGAATCCATCCGCGACGCTGAACATTACCTTGATGTCGTCGGGCTCAAAAACAAAGCCCAGCTCGCGCCGATGAAATTGAGCGGAGGCGAGCAGCAGCGGGTCGCCATTGCCCGCGCCCTGGTCGCCCAGCCCGATCTGCTGATTTTCGATGAGCCTACCGCTTCGCTGGATGGAGACACCGGGCGGCGCATTATGGAATTCGTGAAGAACCGCATACTCAATGACTCCCGGTGCATCCTGATCGTCACGCACGACAGCCGCATCTTCGAATACGCCGACAGAATGATGAGGATGGAGGATGGCAAGACCGTCGGGATTGAAAAAAGGGCAGATCATTGAGAAATCAGATTCTGATCGCCATTGCCGCCCTCGGTATTCTGGCCGGGGTCGTGAGCGCATTTCTGGCTAGTCAGCAGAAGAAACCCCAACCTCCTGTCTTCAATCCCGCACAGAATCCTTATGCAAAAGGAATTTATTCGAACGGAATCATAGAGAGCTACCAGTCCACGGGGGAAAACATCAATCTATACCCCGAGGTCGCCGGGGTGGTCACGCAAATCATGGTGGCGGAAGGGCAAACCGTAATGCAGGGGCAGCCGTTGCTGAAAATGGATGATTCGATTCAGAGGGCAACCGTGGAGCAGCAGCGTTCCCAAGCCGAAGCTGCGCTGGCACTTCTGGAAGAGCTAAAAGCCCAACCCCGGAGGGAAGTTCTGGATGTTTCCCTGGCACAGCTCGGTTATGCAGCCGCTAGTCTTCAAACGGCGGAAACGCAACTGCAGAAGCAGCAGGCTTCATATGATCTCGACCCGCGCTCGGTTAGCAAGGATACTCTCGACAATGCTATCAATGCGGTGAATGCTGCCCGGGCAAATCTGGAGATCGCCAGCCGCAACTATCAGTTGACGAAGGCCGGCGCGTGGAGCTATGACATTCGCAATCAGGAACGGCAGTATGCCGCCTTTCGAATACCTATCAGGCTGGGCTTGCGTTGCTGCAAAAATATACGATTTACGCGCCTGCCGATGGCGTCATTTTGTCGATCGGCGCTGCCATAGGCAGTTACGTTTCCCCGCAAGGTATCTATGGAACATACACTTCGGGGATGGATCCGGTATTGGTCATGGGAAAGCCGGAAAACGAACTGGCAGTACGATGCTACGTTGACGAAATCCTGGTCCATCGCTTGCCCGATCCATCAAAAATGCACGCGCAGATGTTCATTCGCGGTACGAAGATCCGCATTCCGCTTGAATATGTTCGTGTGCAACCCTATGTTTCGCCAAAGATACAGTTATCGAATCAACGCACGGAGCGCGTGGACGTCCGGGTTTTGCCGGTGCTTTTCCGGTTTCAAAAACCGAAGGGTATCCAGCTCTACCCCGGTCAGCTGGTGGATGTTTACATCGGGGAAGAGGCGAACGCCGGGGAAAAAGCGTTCTCGGGGGAGACGCAGGCAGATGCAACCATGAAAGAGAAGGAGCAGGAAAGAACAGAAAGGAAGCCATAGCAGTCTAAATAGTCAGCAGGATCAAACCGAAGGCAGGACATCATGAATGCACAGCATGTCGCGAGAAGCGGGGTTTGTACAGTCTTGATGCTGGTACTGGGCAGCTGTATGGTGGGACCCGATTTTGTACGCCCGGAGCCGCCTGAGACAGCGCGTTACCTGCCCGGGGAGCCGCTGGAAGGAGCAATTCCTGTAAAGGATCAGGCCCAGTATTTTGACGCAGGGGCTGACCTCATGGCTGACTGGTGGCGGGCGTTCAAGTCGCCCAAGTTGAATGCGCTCGTTACGGAGGGGATCAACAACAACCAGAACCTCAGGGCAGCGCAGGCGGCATTGCGGCAAAGCCAGCATAATCTTCTCGCTGGTTATGGCGTATTTTTCCCCCAGGCGGATGTTGGGGGTTCGGCCGGTCGGCAGCGGTTCTCGTCAGCGCGCTTTGGGGGCAGGACCAGTGCAACATTCAACCTGTTCACATTGTCGACGACAGTCACCTATGCGCTCGATGTATTCGGCGGCCAGCGGCGCGCCGTGGAGAGTCTCAGGGCGCAAAGGGATTTTCAGCGCTATACGGTATTGGCCACTTACCTCACGCTAACGGGCAATATCGTCAATACTGTGGTTGCCAGGGCGGCATACGACGCACAGATCGAGGCAACGAAAGAGCTTATCGCGCTTCAACGGGAGCAAATCGAGATCACCCAGGCCCAAATCCGGGCTGGAATAGTTCCATACATCAGTGGGGTCACGCTGCAAACCCAGCTCGCATCTCTTGAAGCCACACTTCCGGCCCTGGAGCAGGGGCGCGGCCAGGCGGAGCATTTGCTCGACACTCTGATGAATTATGCGCCGGGGGAGGGGCTGACGGCTCAGATCAGCCTCGTCGATCTTTCACTGCCCGAAGATCTGCCTGTTACACTGCCTTCCACGCTGGTGCGCCAGCGCCCTGACATTCTCGCTGCCGAAGCCCAGGTTCATCAATTTATGGCGAACATAGGCGTCGCGACCGCCAATATGCTTCCAAGCTTCACCTTGAGCGGCACCTATGGACAAAACGCCCGGAATCTCATGGATGTTTTCATGAGCAGTGGAAATTTCTGGAGTGCAGGAGCCGCCTTTGCCGCCCCGATATTCCATGGCGGCACGTTATGGCAGCAGCGAAAGGCCGCCATTGACGCGTACAAGCAGTCGCTTGCCAATTATCGTCAAACGGCCCTCAACGCCCTCGCGCAGGTCGCAGACCTGCTTCTCGCGCTGGAGCACGATGCGGAAACGCTTCAGAGTCAACTGCAGCAGCTCAATTCAGCCAGCGAAGCATTGCGCCTCGTCCGGATCAATTATCAGGCGGGCCTCGTCAATGACCTGCAAGTACTGACCACGAACAGTCAGTATCTCCAGGCCAAGCTCGGCTACATCGGGACTTTGGGTCAGCGCTTCCAGGATACTTCGGGATTATTTGTCGCCTTGGGAGGCGGGTGGTGGAATACTGAGGGAGAAGGTGAATTGACGGGGATGGAGGAAGTTTTCTTCAATCCAGACTCACCTGTTCCCTAACCCCTAACAAAGCCCAGAGCAGTCGGTTCCAACTGAAGGCGACGGAAATCAGCGAAGCGATCTTGTTTTGCTGAGCTTGTAGCCCATCGTCCCTCACTTCTCGCTGTGCCCATTGCCTGGTATCAGAGCAGCCCGTGCGTTCAGACAGTAATGAGCGGATGATTGTTGGGCCTCTACATTTCCTTGGTAGTCACCACGCAATTCCGGCCTCTTCTTTTTGCCTCATACATTGCCGCATCTGCCCGCTCAAGCAGTGATTCTCCGGATTCCCCAGGTTTCAGCATTGCCACGCCCAGGCTGATGGTAATGTGGATGTTAAATTTTTTTATGTGAAATGGCGTCTTCATGACTCCCAGGCGTATGCGTTCGGCAATTACCTTCGCCAATTCGAGGTCAGTGTCCGCCATAATGACAACGAATTCCTCCCCGCCGAACCGGCCGATCATGTCGAAGTCGCGCGTCGCGGATTTTATACGCCCCGCCAAATGCCGCAGTACCAGATCACCGACCATGTGGCCGTAGGTATCATTGATTTTCTTGAAGAAATCGAGATCCGACATGATGAGGCACAAAGGGCTGCGTTCGTGCCCTCTGCGCACCGCTCGTTTGATGTGGTGTTCGAGAGACTCCATGAGCTTGCGGTAGCTCATCGTGCCTGTCAGCTCGTCGGTCCAGGCTTTTTGCTGCAAGCGCGATGCTTCCGCGCGCAGTGTGTCCAGTTTTTCTTCCAGCTGGTAGAGCTCCGGAAGGCGATAACCTTCGGCGGAAAGGTACAAGTCAAGTGCAGTGAGATTGAGGATGATGTTCAGAAGTACTCTGTTTTTATCGGCATTAAGATCAGATTTGTCCGACAGACTGGCTATCAGCGCCTGCTGTATCAGAAAGGAAGGAAGCTGCAAGGCTCCCAGTGGGATGTTTGCATGGGCGAAAGCTGCAGCCAGCGCCAATCGCTCTTCAAAATAACCTGGCGTAGTAAAATTTTTGCCAAAGGATTGCAGGCGATATTTCCATTCCTGCCTGAATGGTTCGGTACCGATATCCTTCTCGATCAGTTCAAAACTATCACTGTCCACCATTATGGCAAAGCAGGAATTGATTATTTCATCGACTCTTTCAGGAATGATTTCGGGCAGCAGGCTGCTTGCAGCTACTTTTTCATGAGGCGCGTCCAGTCCCAGCAAGGAAAGCGTCTGCTGGATTCGGTTTTTGTCGAACCCGAGCGCTGCACAATGCGGCGTTGCTTCGGTATTCACTTATTCGCGGACGGTTGTGTGCGAGAAAATCCCGTGGTTGAGCGGTTGCGACATAAAGGATAACGCATTATTCTCCCTCATTGCTATTCTTACTATTGGTCCCCTTGCTTGGCCAGGAGCCAAACCAGCCCTTCTGGAGTTTTTTATGAATATCAGCCGTAGGATAATACTCGGCTCAGTTATTGCTTCTTTTGCACTGGCTGGCTGCACTTCGCCAAAAAAGTCTTTTCTGGGGGCGTCTTTTCCAAGAGTTACCTATAGGGACATCGCCGAGCGGAATGTGCCGCTTCGGCTAAATCTCAGTGTCGAATTTCAGCGCAATGGCAAACACTTTCCCGAAGGCGATATCCCCCTGAAGGATTATGCAAATGCAATACTCAGGGATACGCGGGTAGTGGTGCCAGTGATTGATCGGGCGGAGGGAGAGGTCAGAGTGATCTTGAACAACATCGCTGATAGCGGAACGGTCGCATCGGAGGCTGCACGCACGAGGTACCCGTTGTGGGTAATTGGCAAGACCATTACCGATGCATATGAATTATCCATGTTCATCACGACCAAGGAGGGGGCGATCAGCCGGACAGGAATAAAACAGGCTGTCCATACCGCGATTGGCAATATGAGCATACCGGAGAATGTGATGAGTTTTCCTCAGGACCAGGCCTTCGGAAAAGTGCTGGAACAGATGATTCTGCAGGCCCTGATGGAGATGCAGCAAAGTGGAGAGCTTACATGGTTGAGTTTGCCCGTCATCGTTTTATCGGAAGAAGCAACGCATAGGTATTGGCTTAGTGCCCCGGCAGAACATGTCTTCGAAGCGGCTCGGTAGCCGGCCCCTCGATTACCGCGCCATCAGGGGCGAAACGGCTTCCGTGACAGGGGCAGTCCCAGCTTTTTTCCACCGCGTTCCAGTGCACCCTGCACTTCATATGGGTGCAAACAGGCGAAACGGCAAACAATGTCCCCTCGGTATCTCTGTAAGCAGCAAGCGATTCACTTTCGAATTTGACGATCGCAGCCTTGCCCGGCATGAGTTGGGACAGTGGTATAGCCTCCCGGTCGGTGATGTAGTCCTTGATGAAGGACTTCATTACCGTGATATTTTCCTCGACCATCCCCTTTATGCCTTTCACTGGTTCAAAGCGGCTTGCCTGGACAAGGGGAGCAAAAGCGTTGTCACGCCCCGCAATCTGGTCAGCAATGAGTGAGGCCGCAAGAGTTCCATAGGTGAGGCCATCGGTTTCAAATCCGGTCGCGATGAAGCAATCCGTTGCGTCGCGGCCGATGTATGGCAGACCATCGGCAGCGCTGTAATTCTGGGCTGACCATCGGTAATCAATTTCCTTCATGCCAAGATATTCGCTTGCTGCCGTTTCCAGCCGGTCGATGCTGGTCCTGGTATCCTGCTGGCCGGTTTTATGCTCTTCGCCGACACAGATGAGGTATGTCGCATCCTCGACATCCAGGGTACGCACCGAAAGCCTCTCCAGGCCGCTGCTCCAGAAGATTCCTGCGGGATATGTATCCCTGGTAATGCGCTTGGCAAGGCCGTATTCCCGGTTCACCACCATTTCGGTCTGCACGAGGTGAATACCTTTGGGCGAGTGAGTTGCGAGCACAATTTCCCTGGCGGTTACCGTGCCATTAGCGGTACGTACGACACGCTTATCCGCATCCACTTCCAGAACCATCGAATTTTCGAAAATGCGGCAGCCCTGTTTTGCCGCCTGCTGCGCGAGTTCGCGAACATATGTCTGCGGATGGAACTGAGCCTGGTTATCCAGAACCAGCACTCGTCCATGTGGGGCGGGAAAAGGGTGCGGAAGCTTGTCTTCCAGACGCACCGATAATCCTGCACTGAGCGAACCTTCGTACTCCTGTTGCACGCGATCCTTTCCACCTGCTGAGGTAGCGTAGCGGTATAATGGGCAACGCCGGAATCCGCAGGCGATATTGTATTTTCGCACGCGCTCCTCGATCTGATCCACTGCCTGGCGCCGGGCAGTGGTGACGGCGTGGGCGACATCCCTATCCCATCGCTCGACAATGGGATGAATACCACGGCTTAAGGTTTCGTAGAGGTTGCCAGTGGAGTTTCCTGTGCTGCCGAAACCGCAGTCCCGAGCTTCCAGCAACACCGACGCGACGCCTTGCTCAGCCAGATTCAAGGCCAGGGATACGCCGGTTATCCCGCCACCCACAATCACGACATCCGTAGTGATCTCTTCCTGCAGCATCGGGAAACCAGGAGAGGGTGCTGTGGCACGCCAGACAGAAGTTGTGTCCATCATGAATCCTTTTTATTCGACATTTTCAAGTTATGGGGTATCGGCTTCAAGGAATTACCCCAACCCGTGCTCAACTCCCTAAAGTATTGGCAGTGGCTTTTAAAAGCTCTCTTCCACGGAATAATAGATGTGGAAGATTGATCGTTAGCATTAATGATTTGCTGGGGTTTTTCTGTACGCTATGGCACAAAGCGCCTGCCAGAAATCAATGGCCGGAGTACTCCGGCCATTGATTACACCGGACTAAACAACTAGTTGATGACCTTGTGTACTCTGTAGAGCATTTTGTCGAGTTTATGCGGTAGTTTGATTTTTTGTATCAGTGACTCGGCAATGGTAGGGGTAAATTGATTGGCCAACAATGCAGCGAGAGGTCCAGCGGCGGCTGCTGCGGCAAGCCAAGGCATGCTAATGCCCAACCCAAAGTAAATTCCCACCCCTGGTAGGGCAGCGAGTGCGCTCGTGCCGACAGTGAACAGTTTTGCCAGTTTTTTCTCCTTTGCGATAAGATCAAAGGATTCGGACTCAATAGCATTGTATTGGCTGATCAAGTCCTGGAGTTCGGGTTTCCTGCCATCTACATGCGAAGCAGAGCCAAATTGGCGCAGGATTTCCGCTGTTGCTTTGAGCCGGGAATGGTTGCGCTCCAGAACATCGATGAGTGAATCGATCATTTCATCGGTGAAGACAATCTGTGCCGGGTCCTGGTTGAGGCGTATTTTCAGGGAGGCGATACTGTCCGGGTTCAGAGGCGAATTTTTGTCGAACAGGCAATAAAGCAGCTGGTCGATGAGTTCATCATATTGCGGGTCATCGTGAACAGGGTCCGAGGGGTAGACGTGCAGCCGCATCAGCTCCTTATATTCGTCCGGCATAATATTGTAAGTGGTGCCGAATGAGGCTGTAATCGGTGCGGTGAAATTAAGATGACATATGCGTGCCAGGTGCATGAATTTTGCCATATCCCCGACCGAGTGCCCCGCACGTCCATACGCTTCCGTAAGCTGCTGATTGATCTGATAAGGGAGATAACCTTCCACCGAGCGCAGGTATGCGTAGTGCCAGAAAGTGGCATCCGGGTTCGAGCGCCTGCCCCGAAAATAGCTTTCCTGCACCCGCCGGTCGTTATCCGGCAATCTTGAATAGTCCAGGCAGACGTGCTTGAGTGTTTGCGCTGCCTCGGCATGATAGTTTTCGTATTGCAACGGCTGGCTGGTTTTGTTGCCAGAGCCGATACGTTGGCCGGTTTTGGTAATCGCCGCGTCGAAGATACTTTTGCGTATCGCGCTGCCGAAATACACCGCGTTCGGGGCTTCGGTAAAAATCTGTTCAAGCCTGGCTTGATAGGCCATATGGCCAGCGAGACCATTCTGCAGGTCGGAATCGTAATCCCGCAGATTCAGGTAAATGAATCCTTTCCGTGCGAGCTTGCATAGCGAGGATAGGGATAGACCGAAGGGTGCGGGGGATTTCAGGGTTTCCAGTGTAAGATCGACCGTCAGTTTCGGCTGAGTCATCAGTTGTAGCGGGAGCGGAAGGGAGTCGATCCAGCTTCCCGTTTCGTTGGCAATCGTTCCGAACCCCTTGATCACCGCCGCCATCGTATCCCTGGAAAAATCGGCGAAGTCGGAAATATTCAGGTTCCCGAGCAGTTTTCGAGCCATAGCTGCCTGTGCAGCTTCATGCTGCTGCTGATCATGCCGTTTTATGAGATCATCAGGTGTCATGAGAAGCTTGCCGAAGATATTTATTGGGGTTGGGATGGGTCATTATCGTTCCGATCGCTCATTGTTATTACGTTGGGACAAATATGTTATATGTTTTTTGGTAAAGGATAGGTTTCGAGTTTGATCGGCTTGTAAACTTCCTCTCATCGAGGCTCTCTCCAGTCCTTTCCAGGAAGCGGGAGTTTGATTGAGGGCTCTCCTCCAAAGGATGGAAGCGGAGTGACACACCCGGGCATTGAGTCGAGAATCTCTTCTGGCAGATCGTCTAGCGAAAGAGAAGGTATCTATTTAATCTGAATGGAAAAGAACGGTATGAAACTGGAATCTCTGGCATTGCATTACGGATATAAATCAGAAGCTTCGACGAAGGCTGCGGCGGTACCGATTTATCAGACGACTTCCTACACATTTGACAATACGCAGCATGGAGCTGACCTGTTTGACTTGAAGGTGCCGGGAAATATTTATACACGGATAATGAACCCGACCAATGCGGTGCTGGAGCAGCGTCTGGCAGAGATGGAGGGTGGAGTGGGTGGACTGGCGGTTGCGTCAGGGATGGCGGCAATCACTTATGCCGTCCAGTGCATCGCTAATGCCGGCGACAATATTGTGAGCACCAGCCAACTGTATGGGGGTACGTACAATCTGTTTGCGCACACTTTTCCCAGGCAGGGAATCGAGGCGCACATGGTATCGCACGATGATTTTGATGGAATCGAGCGATGCATAGACGATAAAACCCGGGCAGTTTTTTGTGAATCCATCGGAAACCCCTCGGGAAATGTTGTCGATATCGAGAAGATCGCCGAGATTGCCCACCGGCACGGGGTGCCCCTCATTGTTGACAGTACGGTTTCCACCCCTTATCTATGTCAGCCTTTCAAGCTTGGAGCGGATATCGTGGTGCATTCGCTGACGAAATATATCGGTGGACATGGTACGACGGTCGGAGGAATGATTATCGATTCAGGGCAATTCGACTGGATAAAGCATAAGGACCGCTTCCCCTTGCTGAACGAGCCTGACCCTTCATACCACGACGTTGTTTATACAGAAGCATTTGAAGCCGCGGCTTTTATCGGTCGCTGTAGGGTTGTGCCATTGCGCAACACGGGTGCAGCGCTGGCGCCCCATAGTGCATTTTTGATACTGCAGGGGCTGGAAACACTGGGTTTGAGAATGGAGCGGCACTGCGAGAATGCCTTGAAGGCGGCGCAGTATCTGGAAGCGCATCCCTTGGTAGAGCGTGTTAATTACGCAGGTTTGCCCAGTAGTAAATATTATGACCTCTGTAACAGGATCAGCAAGGGGAAAGCATCCGGCCTGCTGAGTTTTGAGATCAAGGGTGGAGCGGTTGCCGGCAGCGAGTTTATCGATGCGCTGAAGATGATCCTGCGGCTGGTCAATATCGGCGATGCCAAATCGCTCGCCTGTCATCCTGCATCAACCACCCACAGGCAGTTGAGCTCTGAAGAATTGAAGGCTGCGGGGGTTTCACCGGGTCTTGTGAGGATATCGGTTGGGATTGAGCATATTGACGATATCATCGAGGATATCGCGCAGGCACTTGATTCAGTTACCTGACTTTACGCTTTGTTCAACCGGTCTGCCAGGATGCCTCCTGAAGCATCGAGATGGAGCGGTCCAGGAAAAGTTCGATTTTTCGCTTGAGATCAGCTGACATCGTGATTCGCCGGGATCGCTGATCCTGTGGGTCCATTCGCTCGATGAGCAAACCGTGATCAATGGCTGTCTGGATATATTTGATTGCTGTCCGCTGGCTGATGTGCGGCATGAGCTTATATAACTCGGATTTTCGGAAGGTATCGTTCGCTGAACTGTTAATCTTGAGCCACATCTGCGTGAAAAGGTCGTAGTAATTCAGGTCATGGAAAAGCTTGTTCCCCAGCACCTCTATCCAGTATTGATCGAGATCTGTCAGCAGTTGAACGAACTGGCGGCGCTGGGCGTTTGACTGCTCATAAAGTCCGGTCATTTTTCCTTTCTCTTCCTTCCCTTTGTTTTGGAACCGTAGGCTTTATTATATTGGCAGAATAATACACATATACATGCACTTTTACATGTATAATTACTATATCAGATTTGACTTGCCTCTACGGTGGGAGCCTGTGGTTTCCGGCTGACGGGGACGCGAAGACGTAAACTGTTGCGAGCTATAAAACCATGTTCACGAAAATCGAGAAAACATGCTTTCGCTATAAAGGTGGGCTGCTCCCGAGCGTTTCAGCCTTGCTTTATTGTCATTTGAGCTATATGGGAGGCCTCGCGCTTATCCTGTCCCTGCACCCGGTTCTTATGGTGATTGGCACGTTTGCCGTGGCTCACGCTATGGTGATTGCCTCGTACCTGATTCATGAATGCGGGCACAACACGTTGTTCAAATCACCACAGCATAATGCGCTGCTGGGTAGCATGTTGAATTGGTTGACGGGGGGGTGCTACGGCACTTTCGCAGATCTGCGGGAAAAGCATATGCGGCATCATGTCGATAATGCGGATGTGGTCGAGTTCGACTATAGGGATTATCTTGCCCGTCATCCTATCCAGCGTAAATTTGTGGAAGTGCTGGAGTGGCTGTATGTGCCCGCTATAGAGCTTCTTATGCACGCCGTGCTCGTTTTTGCGCCATTCCTTTTTGAAGAGAAGAAAGATCAACGGCTTCGGACAGCGAAGGTTATTCTTGTCCGGTTCAGCTTGCTTGTGATGCTATTCGTGTATTCTCCACTTGCCTATCTGTGTTACCTGATCGCCTATATCATATTTCTGACAATCCTGCGCTTCATGGATGCGCTTCAGCATAATTATGACATTATTATAGGATTCGATAACAATGCGGAACTGATAAAATACCGGGGTGATCGGAATTATGAGCAGTCTCACACATTCAGCAATCCGGTTTCGATCAGACATCCATGGTTGAATCTCATTACTCTGAATTTTGGCTATCATAATGCCCACCACAGCCGGCCGACCACGCCCTGGCACGAGTTGCCGAAGCTGCACAAAGCGCTGTATGGGGCGCAGTATGAGAGCCGGGGGCCGTTTGTCATCCCGTTCCGGAAACAACTCGGGAGCTTCCATAAGAGCAGGGTTGCCCGCGTAATGGGTGATGACAGGGAAGCGCAAGGGAATCTTTTCGCACATCGGCTTCAAAATGGCTCTGCTGTCGGCGCGAACGGCGTATCTTTCCTGACTCCATTCTAAAAACTGCTGCCAGCGCCGCAAGTTTCTTTGCGGCAATGGGCGCTTTCCCTTATCGCTTTATCGCTAAAGTCATCTGCTATGGGCGACAAGAGGTGATCCACGATTAACAGTCAGATCAGAGCATCAGTTTCGCCTTGGCAAGTACCGGTCCAGAAAATCCAGTATGCGATTTTCGTATTCTCTGCCTGCGTAGGTATGCATATTGAAATGTCCTCCGCCCGGAACAATCCATAATTCTTTTGGCTGACGGGCAGCAGTAAACAGCCTTTCGGTTTCTGCTACTGTCGTATGCCGATCGTCAGTCCCTGAAATCAGCAGAAGAGGCGAGCTGAGATTCCCGATGCGGTCGATCGGATTCAACTCGTCGGGATTTACATCGAGACGAAAGGAGAGCTGCCATAGCAGCAAGGGGGAGAAAACCGGCCCGAAGTTTCCAAGGTGAAGTCTGAGGCGGTTGTCCACTGCTTCATCAATGGTAGGATGGAGGGATTCAAGCACCATGGCATCGAGCCGCGGTGGATTTTTCGCGAGTACAATCGCGGCTGCACCAAGCGAGACGCCAATCGCGCCGATTCGTTCGCCCGGAAAAGTATTACGCAGCCAGACGATAGCCGCTTCCACATCTTCAGCTTCCTGGATGCCGAAGGTGATGCGTTCTCCCGGCGTTTCACCGTGCGCCCGAAGATCGATGAGGAGAGCGCCATATCCCTGCCGGTTCAAAAACCGGGCGCGGCTCAGCATTTCCACCCGATTGCTCCTGAGAGAATGAACCAGCAGTACCATGCCACGTCCGCGTACTCCGTGCACCAGCCATCCATGCACGTTTGAGCCTGCTTCGTGGGCATCAGTGTAGACGGGAATCTCCACCGGTTCGACTGGCAGGTCGATCGAGAGCGTATTCACCGCGGTGGGTACTGCTCCGGACAGGAGTTCGCCCACTCCAAGCGCTGCCAGCAAGATGACAGCAATGCAGGAGGAAAAGAAAAAAATCCCGATCAGAATCCAGCGACGCATCTTATAAGAAAATAATGGATCTGTCTCAGACAGGGGGATGCGGCTGTGTCTAGGCTTGCCATAAGTGTCCTATACAAGACTTGCCTCTTCCGTCCATTAAGCTTGATTAATGAGAGAGGGTGGCGTCAGGAGGTTAAGCCCGGTGCCAAAATCGACATATTTAATGGCAGGATCTAGTCTGATACATGCTCTTCGAGAATCTATTTCAAGACGTGCAGGATTGTGCAATTCCACCGAGTATGCTGGATGCAAGTGTCGTACCTTGCACTCGTGCTGCAATTTTCGCAAACGCCGTCTCCCTGGTGGTAGAGATATCATCACAAAAAGGCGAAAAACCGCAATCGTCAGTTGTTCCCAGCTGCTCAACCGGTATGAACTCCGCTGCTTCCACGATAAGGCCACAGATGTGCTCAGGCCTCTCCACTTCCGGGTTGATTGGGGAGGTTACTCCAATAAAAATTTTTTGATCCGGCTTTAGATGAGCCCGAATCATATTAAGGATACGTAGACGGTCTTTCTCACCAGAAAAGGCTATATAAAAGTTTTTTGCCTTCAACTGAAATAACTTTGGCAAGAGCTGAGAATAGTCGATATCGGCACTGTGCGTAGAATCGCGGTCGCCTCCAGGACATGTGTGCACGCCTATTCTGGAAAGCTCATCTGAACTAAATCGGGATAGCGCCATATTATTAAGATCAATAAAACTGTCCAGAAGTCTTCCTGTGGGATCAATTTTCAGTGCCAGTCGCCCCTCGGTAAAATCGATCTGGACTTTGTGCGCCCCTTTATGGAGGCAGCGTCGCACCTCGGTTTCGTGTTCGTTCAATAAATCCTCGATAAACTGATCTCGAGAGTATCCCTCAATTTCTTGGGCGGGGTACATTAAACTTAATGCAGAAGGGGAAATAACAGCCTGTTTTACAGGTAGATTTGTGTAACGCATGGCTGTTTCGAGATAATAATCTGCATATATGCGATACCGGAATGGTCCTTTTTTCAACATTGGCATCCTTCGACTATGTCCCGCGGAGAAGGGGATAACAAAGCCTTCCGGCGTCGTATTTTCCAGTCCATCGACGCAATACGTCCAAAAGTTGTGATATTTACGCTGTTCGCCATCGGTTATAACAGGGGAACCCGTCGCTTCAAATCTTCTGATAGTCTCTATTACTGCCGTTTCATATAGGTGATCAAGTGCGGAATCCATCCCCGGGTGCCAATCCTTGCTCTCAATGGTCCGGATGAGCTCGAGAGGGCGGGGAATGCTTCCGATCGGCTCGGTCGGTATTGTCAACATGATATATTTCAAGTCCCGTTATAGCTGTGTTTTTCAAAAATCCATTAAATTGAGTTTTTCTGACTCCTTCTGGCTTTACGCTGGCGCGCGAAGCCTGAAGTTATGCCATACACTTATTATTATTTGGGGTTCTGGCGTATTTTTCAAGTCCCCGCAGACCTGGAGATTGAGCTATATACGATAGGGGATTAGGCAGAAAAGCGCCTGGGAATGTCAGGAAATGCGGAGAAGAGTCAATGGGAGAAGAGTCCGTTCAAGCGGCGTAAACGGAATTACGTCCCCCTTGGTGATAAAGGAGAGAATTCTTTCTTATATAGAAGCAAAAAAACTTATTGAGCTTCCACCTTCCATGAGAGCTGCGTTATGAGAGGGAGTGGCCGGGCACGAGGGCTGTGACAGCTGCAATCAATTTGAGCGTGTCCAGGGGCTTGATGATATGTTTCTGGTAGCCTGCAATCAGCGCTTTTGTCCGGTCTTCGGGACGTGCAAAGCCGGTAAGCGCAATTGCTGGTGTGGATGAGCCGGCATTTTTTGGCATGCTTCTTACTTCCCGGATAAACTGATATCCATTTTTGCCTGGCATGCTGATATCGCAAATTATCACATCCGGTCTCTTTGCTTTTAGAATTTCCAGGCCTTCTGCGGCATTCCCCGCAATGATTACTGTGCCGCCTTGCGTTGTAAGGGCCTCTTTCGCAAATTCAAGAGAATCTCTCTCATCGTCGATGACCAGAAGCGTGAGGCCAGTGAGCGGGAGGGGTGTGTCGTCGCACTCTAATAGAATACCGGTTTGATTCTCGATTCCAGTCCCAGTATCGCGATGCTGAATCAAAGGAAGGCTGACAGTAAAAACTGAACCTTTACCTTCTCCGTCGCTTTCGGCAATCACGGTGCCTCTGTGAAGCAAGACCAGTTCCTTCACAATGGCAAGTCCCAGACCGAGCCCGATCTGTTGCCGACTGGCAGGAGAATCAGCCTGCCGGAAGCGATCAAAAACGTGGGGCAGAAACTCTCGTTTGATGCCGATTCCCGAATCCTTTACCTTTACTTCAGCGCGAGAACCCACCCTCTGAACATGGATTTCTACTTCCCCTTCCTCCGGGGTAAATTTTATGGCATTAGACAATAAATTCCACAGGACTTGCTGAAATCGGTTTTGGTCGGCCAGGACAACTCCTACCTCAGAATCGATTATTTTTCGTAGCCGAACTTTTTTTGCCTCCGCCACTGGCGCCGCCGAGTCTACAACGACTTCTGTAAGACTTGAAAGATCAATTCTCAGCAGTTCCAAGGTAACCTTTCCGGCATTGATCCTGCTCATTTCGAAAAGATCCTCGATAAGCTTGTTTTGGATCCTAGCGTTTCGCTCGATGGTCTCAATTCCTTTACGAACACTCTCGCTATTCATTGTTCCCTGTAAAATAAGCTGGGACCACCCGAGAATGGCATTGAGCGGGTTCCTCAATTCATGTGACAGCATTGCGAAAAACTCATCTTTGGAGTGATTGACTCGCTCCGCGTCTTTACGCGTTTCCCGCTCTTTTGCAAGAGAGCGCTCCAGTTCTTCGGTTTTCATCTTTGTTTCGTGGATGTCCATACAATATCCTGTCCACATCCAGATCCTGCCGACAGCATCACGAATCGGTACGACGTAGGATGAGTGCCAGCGATAGCTGCCCGTTACGTGTCTGAGCCGATTTTCTACCGAGAATGGCTCGCCGGTTCGTAGGGATTGCTTCCACCGTTTTAAATTCTCTTCTCTGTCCTCGGTGTGAATAAGATCAACCCATGCCCAGCCTACCAACTTCCCCAGGCCAACCCCCGCATATTCGAACCAGCTCTCGTTAAAGTAATCCTTGGTGCCATCGACCCGCGCAGTGAATATTTTTAGAGGAGTTTTTTCAGCGACAACGCACGTCCGACATGCGGCTTTCCGCTTGTATGCTTCCTGGTATAGGTGTACAGGCATTTTCCTGAACTCCAACCTCTCCTTTTCGATGGTACTTGTAGCACGAAGAATGGTGAGCGAATGATCCAATTGTCTAGTTTTATCTTGCAAATCTAATTTTGCTTGTTCAAGAACTCGCTCGGCCTGGAGACGAGCTCTCAGAATTGTCTGAGCAGTTTGCAAAGCAACCGATCGCAGTAAAGCCTCTTCATTATCTTTTTTTGACATCGGCTATCCTTTCCTAGAGATGCTGATCGCACTACGATCGGGAATCGCTAAATGAAGCTACAGGCCCCGGCTTCGAGGTACGGCGGCGGGAGATTGAACAGAACGGGTGTAACGGTTCAAGTGAAATGAAATGGGGTGCAATGCTACTGAGCAAAGAGGAAGCTGTTGCAGATTGTTCTTGCAATGCAGCTAGGATTCGTTGCATAACATGTACTGTACCACGTCACGCGGGCAAACGTGGAAATACTGTAGAAGTCGCCGCGCCGATATAATCGGAGTTGGTCTGGGATATTAGACCCAGAGCCACGTCCCTTCCGCATCAACTCGCATGACTAAGTATTTATTTACCCGCCCGCGCTAGCTACTCGCTGTTTTTGCTCGCGCCATCAGACTTTCGATGGAAGCGATCAGTTCTTTTGATTCCACAGGTTTGGAGAGGTGCACTTGATAACCCGCCATTCTTGCAAGGGCACGATCTTCCGAATGCGCAAACGCGCTCAGTGCAATCGCCGGTGTCTCCCCTCCTTGGATTGCGGGAAGCCTTCTCACTTCGCGAATAAACTGGTAGCCGTCTTTTCCCGGCATGCCGATATCGCTGATCATCACATCCGGCATCTGGCTCTTCAGTATCAACAGTCCTTCCATGGCGTTTGCTGCAGTGATGATCTCAGCCTGGTGCTGCGCGAGCACCTTATGGATGAGCTCACGCGCGTCTCGATCGTCGTCAATGACGAGAATCCTCATGCCGGAGAGGAGGGAACTGCCATCCCTCTTGACGGAAAATGTGGCGGCAGGCAGCTGTTGTTTCTCTTTGTCGTCCTCGACCGGGGCAAGCGGCAACGTGACGATAAATGAGGCTCCGTGACCTTCTCCCTCGCTCTCTGCGCGAACTGTTCCGCCATGCAGTTCCACAAGTTGCTTCACGATGGCCAGTCCCAAGCCCAGACCTCCATGATTTCGCGTGATGGAAGAGTCAGCCTGCCGGAAACGATCAAAAACGTAAGCAAGGAATTCGGTTTTGATACCCACTCCGGAATCTTTTACGATAATCTCAAGCTGCGACGCGGCAGGTTGTACGGTAACCTCTATAGTGCCGCCTTTAGGCGTAAATTTGACAGCATTGGAAAGAAGGTTCCAGATTATCTGCTGAAGACGATGGTTGTCACCTAGAACTCGTCCTGCAGTGGCATCGATCGTTTCTCGGATACATATTCCTTTAGCTTCGGCTGCGGGTGCAACGGATTCGACTGCTGCTTCGATTATTGCACTTAAGTCCAGTTCCTGTACATCCAATCGAATCTTGCCAGAGATGATGCTGCTCATTTCGAGAAGATCTTCGATAAGCTTGTTCTGTGCCCGCGCGTTTCGCTCGATGGCCTCCAGACCACGCTGAATATCTTCCTTTTTCATTGTTCCCTGCAAGATGAGCTGCGACCACCCGAGGATGGCATTAAGGGGTGTTCTGAGTTCGTGGGACAGGGTTGCAAGGAAATCATCCTTGATGCGGTTCGCGTGCTCAGCTTCGCTTCGTGCAATCCGTTCGTTTTCAAGAAGCTGTTTCTTTTCATCGTTCGCGCGCTTGAGCGTATCGATATCCGTGTTTGAACCGACCCACATGGATATATACCCTTTTGCATCGCGCCGAGCCTGTGCCTGAAGCAGGTGCCAGCGATAAGTGCCATTTGCCTGGCGGAAACGGCATTCCATGTGGAGGGGCTCGCCGGTGTTGAGCGAGTGTTGCCAGCGCTGCACGCCCTCCACCACGTCCCCTGCGTGGATGAGCTTGGTCCATTCCCAGCCCTGCATTTTCTCAGGGGCAAGACCGGTATAATCCTTCCATTGCTGATTGAAATAATCCACCGCCCCATCCGCTCGCGCAGTAAATACTTTCTGCGGCATAGCCTCAGCCATGAAGCGCAAACGCTCGGTACTTTCCTGCAGCGCTTCTTCGGCATGCTTGCGCGCCGTGATATCTCTAAAGCTCCATACACGGCCTACGCATAAACCCTCCAAATACTGAATCTTGGAAAACCGTTCAAACACCCTGCCATCGGTCAATTCCAGCAAATCATAAGTTTCCGCAGGCCAGGTTGCGTATATTTCTTCTATTCTTTCAAAGTATTGCTTCGGGTCCGCCAAGTACCTGCAGCTGAGCTTCTGCAGTTGCCTGTGCTCACGCACTTCAACGAGATCAGGGAGTTGAATCTGCCACATCTGCAGATACCGTTCGTTGTAGCGAAGCATATGGCCATACTCATCGGTAACCAGAATTCCATCGGCAGTGGATTCTATGGTTGCTCGCAGGATAGATAGCGATTCATCAAGCTGCTTCGTCTTATCCTCAAGAGCCCTTTTAACCTGCTGGAGCTCATGCTCGACCCGTTGGCCGGCCTGAAGTACGGCGTTCGTATGCAAGGCAACTGAGTGCGGCAGGTTTTCATCATTATTATCCATTATCTGTTTCATTCCCCTTTATGAGGTTTGTCCAAGCCAGGGTAGTTTTACAGCAAGCGGTAATCACGAGCAGCAGACACACGTGTAAACTGATCTGTTCAAGAATTTGACATTCATATATGGAGGAGGTTTTACTTATTGGGTTTCTGCAAACTCAAGACTGACTCTGACAGCCGGCCGTCATGGGTGATTCAAACAGGACTTGAGGGAGATTCTGCCTTGTTGATGTCGTGGTTGTGCGGCAGCAAGGAGGGGAAATGTGTTCCTTGTATATGGTGTGGCGAGAATTGGAGCATTTTACCGGACATTCGCATTAGAGCAGAGCGTCTCCAGAGCATATTGAAGTCAGTCAGGAGTCGGAAATTTGGAGAGCTTCGTTCAGGTTCCGGAGCATGAGTTATGCTAGGCTTTGAATAGGATTCTCTGCAATGCGTAATATCAATATTGTGTCAGAAAGAGGAGGGGATGAACGAGCGGGAAACCACAAACTCAGCGGAATTGCCCGAGTGGCTTCGAGGGAGCGAAATGGGTGAACTGATTTTTGCCTATGATTGGATTGATTCGGGTCTTGGACCTATATCGGCATGGTCGCCTGCTCTTCGATTCACAGTCAGCATGATGTTGCTGATGCCTTCGGCCGTCCTGTTACTGTGGGGACCGAAACTGATACAGATCTATAACGATGGTTATCGCAATCTGATGGCTGCCAAACATCCGGATGGATTGGGGCAACCCGTTCCGGAGTGTTGGCCGGAGGTATGGCATTTTCTGGCCCCCATCTGTGAGGGGGTGATGGAGCGGTGCGAGTCCTTCAGCTTTGATGATCAACCGCTCATCATTAATCGAACCGGAAACCCTGAAGAGGCTTTTTTCAAACTCACCTACAGTCCCATCCCCGATATCAAGGACAGCTTTTCCAGGGGTGCCTCCCAGGATGCGAAGCAAACTGGGGTGTCGGGCGTGCTGGTGACGGTAACCGAGACAACGGAGCTTGTCCGGGCACGTGCTCATAAAGTGGAGAAAATCAGGTTCAAGGAGGCATTGGCTGAGCAGGCGCTTCGTGAGAGCGAGCAGCGCTTCCGGCAGGCACTCGAGATTGAGACGGTTGGAATTATTTTCTTCAATAGCGAAAATCGGATTACTGAAGCGAACGACGCCTTCCTGGAGATGAGCGGCTTCAGCCGGGAAGATGAGCGGGCAGGGGTGCTGCAATGCGATGAGCTAACTCCGCCGGAGTGGCAAATGACTACTTCCCGGGCTGCAGAGGAACTCAAGGCAACAGGACGTGCCGTCCCTCATGAGAAGGAGTTATTTCGCAAGGATGGGTCCCGCTGGTGGGCGTTAATCGCGATGAAGCAACTCAACGGCAACGAGGCGGTAGCATATGTGGTCGACATAACGGAACGCAAACGCGTCGAACGTAGCCTGCGCGAGAGCGAGGCAAGATTCCGTGCGCTGGCCGAGGCTTCCCCAGCATTCATCTGGCAGGTGGATCCACAAGGAAATGCGGTTTATCTTAACCAGCGCTACCAGTACATGTTTGGGAGGAGCCTGGAAGAGCTGATGCCGACCGGATGGCGCCGACTTCTCCATCCTGACGATGCACCGGCGTATCTTGCCGCATTCGAGCGGGCGCTGCATGACCGTGCGCGTTTAAGACATCGGGTCCGGGTCAGGACGGCCGAGGGAGAGTGGCGCTGGCTGAAATCGTATGCCTTGCCGTGGTTCACCGCCAGAGATGAGTATGCGGGGCATGTGGGCATATCGATAGACATTACTGAAGCAGTAGCTGCGGAAACCGCTCTGCTGGAGGCCGACCGCCGCAAGGATGAGTTTCTGGCTACGCTGGCGCATGAATTGCGTAATCCCCTTGCACCGATTGTCAGCGCCCTGACAATCATTGCACGCCCCCATGGAGCGGCCGAAATACCTCGTCTGTTGCCCGTTATCAGCCGGCAGGTCAACTACATGGTTCGACTGGTTGATGATCTCCTGGAGATATCGCGCATCACCAGCGGAAAGGTTGAATTGCGCCAGAAACCCACTGATCTGGCCATTGCCTTGCACAATGCAGTCGAGGCCAGTATGGATCAGATAAGGGAGAAGGAGCTCGAATTGAGCGTATCCATCACCGATACACCTTTGATTGTATATGGGGACATGGTGCGCCTGGAGCAGATCTTCGCGAATCTGCTCAACAATGCTGTCCGTTACACCGGAAAGGGCGGCCAGATATGGCTTACTGCCCGCCAGGAAGACTACAAAGCTGTCGTGTCCGTGAAGGACAATGGTATAGGAATATTACCGGGAATGCTGCCGCGTTTATTCGATATGTTTGCGCAGGAGCGGCGCAGCGGCATGGGCGCTCAAGAGGGATTGGGCATCGGTCTCAATCTGGTGGACCGCCTTGTCCAGATGCACGGCGGCAGTGTCGAAGCCTGGAGCGAAGGGAAGGATAAAGGCAGCGAATTTACAGTGCGCCTGCCTTTGTCCGAGATCACTGCAGACGGAAAAAGCGGCCAATCCCCGAAGGCGGCTTTCGCACCGCATGAACTACGCGTGCTGGTAGTCGATGACAATCAGGACGCCGCGGAGGTCCTGTGTATGTTGTTGCAATCAATGGGGGTGGATGTCAAAGCAGTGGATAGCGGAGCTGTCGCACTTGCCACGATTCCCCATTACCTGCCTGATGTGGTTCTGATGGATATCGGGATGCCCGGGATGGATGGTAACGAAGTGGCACGACGTATCCGCGCACAGCCGCAGTTCAACAATATAAAGCTCATTGCGCTGACCGGCTGGGGTCAGGAAAAAGACCGACAGCTGTCGCACGAGAGCGGCTTCGACCATCATCTGACCAAACCGGTAAACTTCAAAGTCCTGACAGAACTGATTGCTTCGATCTAACCGTGCGTTTTGTCTTCCAGGTTGTCCGGCTGGTCTCGATTCGGGTGACCGAACTGTTTATCGTCATGCTAAGCTTCCTTGGCCCAATCACCTGAAAGTTTACCTGAGCCTGAACTTTGTGAATCCCGCCTTTCGAGCTATTTCATCACCTATGGCTCGACACACTCCCGTTAAGGAGTGGCAAGCACTCTTACCCCCGTGGATTCCGGATGCCCGCTATGTGCGATTCTGTACAGTCGAAATACGCGCCAGCTTCTAGTCTTGATACAGTTACCTGGTTTTTCCCATGTCATTTTTTCAAGGTGAGAATCATGCAAACTTCTCTTAAACCTCTCGACCAGCAAGTGGTTGTGATTACTGGGGCATCAAGCGGCATAGGCCTTGCTACAGCAATGCTTGCAGCAGAACGGGGGGCAAAGCTCGTTCTTATTGCCCGTAGTGCTAAAACACTCAAGGAACTGGTTTCAAGGATAGCAAACGCGGGAGGGACGGCTATCGATGTTGTCGCGGATGTTGCCGATCGGGAAAAAATGCATCTCGCGGCACAAGCCGCGGTCGACCGTTTTGGTCGCATCGATACCTGGATCAATAACGCAGGTGTAGCAATTTATGGACGTCTCGACGAAGTCAACGAAGCCGACAGCCGGCGTCTTTTCGATACCAACTTCTGGGGTATCGTCAATGGTTCACTTGCTGCCTTGCCTTACCTGAAAAAGTATGGCGGCGCGCTCATAAATGTAGGCAGCGAAACTTCCGAGGCTATCGTGCCTCTTCTGGGAATGTATTCCGCATCCAAGCATGCGGTGAAAGGTTTCACTGATGCATTACGTGTAGAAGTCCAGGAATTCGATAAGGCACCGGTAGTGATTACGCTGATTCAGCCGTCCGCCGTGAATACACCTTTTCCGCAGCATGCCAAGAATTATATGGATAAGGAGCCAAAATTGCCCCCTCCTCTGATCAATCCCGAGCAGGTTGCTGAAGCGATACTGAAAGCAGCTACCGAAGGAGGACGTGACGTAAAAGTCGGTGCAATGGCAGTCGTCAACACGACGATATCCAAGCTGGCGCCGAGCCTCGGAGACAAGATGTCCGCCAAGCGCGGGAGCGGTCAGCGGGAAAGAATCCCACCGCTACATCCAAAAGGCACTTTATATGAACCAGGAGAATCGGGATCGGCACACGGTCATGCATCATCATGAGTTCCATGATGTCAGGAAGCTGTTACGCATCCTTCTTTAATCCCGAGCTTACAAGCCGCTTGATTTTTGGGTTATGTGGGACTCCGTACATAAAACAGCAGATATGGCAATTAAGATGAAATTTGTCTCTGCACCGGAACTGTCTCTGCACCGGAACTCTTCACAGGTCCTTAAATAGCCAGAGATATAGCAAAGATAAGGCTTCCGAAGACATGACAGAACCTCTGGGAGGTAAGCAGATGTTCAACGGGAATTCTCAATATTTTGTACAAGGAGATAAACATGCCTTCATCAAAAAGCGGGGGTGGCAATACCAGCAAGCGGGGTTTCGCTTCCATGGATCAGGAGAAACAACGGGAAATCGCAAGTAAAGGCGGAAAAGCGGCTCATGCGAAAGGCACTGCTCATGAGTTCTCTTCGGAAGAGGCCCGCGAAGCCGGACGGAAAGGTGGCGAAGCATCTCATGGAGGTGGAAGAGGCAGCTCTTCAAGCCGTGGCAATTCATCCAAGCAGCATGGCAAGGCAGGTAACTGAAACGACAAGATCATTAGGTAGGGCTTGCTCAGAGATTCCTTAAATGAAAAGGTGAGTCCATTTACCTTTTTTCCTTCTGAAGTTTATTCTCAGGAGATTTCATGAAACAGTTTTGGACGCTGAAGAAAGCGATTATCTCATCTATAGCGACAACGGCATTTGCTCTAGCAGGGGCAGGGTTGGTGCACGCACAGACGGGTGCCGGGGCGACGACCGGGACACCGAGCCAGGGAGCATCGGGCATGCAGGCGGCGCCGGGTCCATATGACGCCGGCTCGGGAGAAAAAGGTCAATATGATAAAGGCCAGTATGGCCAGAAAGGCGACTGGTCCAAAAAAGGCACCGATATGGATCGGCGGGGAGACGACAGTAGTACGGATTACAGGTCAGGTGGTAGCTCTGCTGGGGGTTCGGGCGGTGGTATAGGGGGTACTGGTAGCGGTTCGGGTGGTAGTTACGGGAGTGGCTCTGGTGGGCACTCGGGTGGTGGCGGCAGCAAGTACTAAAATTACTCAGTGTCAAGGCCAAGTTACGCCAACGCTAACCCGACCAACGCTAATTGGGATTCTGCCCGTTAAGCCAGAGGAAAAACATGTCAAAACGTCTCAACTCAGCTTCATGGCTATGGTGATGGAGGAGGCTGCGATTGCCACTTAATTTAGGATTGCCAAGGGTGGGGATACGGTTTGGGATTACGGCGTGTTCTCCTCAAAGTGTATTGGTTACAGATGGATTCTATTTGCTGTAAGCCAAACCCTTTGTGTATTCGCTGCTTCTTATATGCCAAAAGCACATCTATATGCTTTGTGCGTAAACGAACGGAACATATTAAAAGCTGGAGTAGGATGCTGATACAGCGATTTTGCTGTATTGATATGAAGGAGTAATAAATGAAACACACTTCCATTCTAAAAAACGCTACTTCGTCCATCCTTATGGCCGGCTTGCTATCAGGGTTGGTTGGCTTTGCTCATGCGCAGACTAGCGGGTCTAGTGGCTCCGGCCAAGCGGGTGGCGCAATGTCCGGGCAGGGCGGTTCGACATCCGGAGAAGCGATTACGGGACAAAGGAACCCACAGGGTGACGGCACCACGGACAATACCGGGAAAGGCACATCGGGACAGGATGATTCCTACTCTATGTCTACGAGAAAGAAAGGATCCGGATCAACTGGCCAACAAAGAGGGTCGGGTTCATCTGGATCTGGTTCTGGCGGATCGCAGGGTTCTGGTGGTTCCGGAGGATCGGCTGGCGGTGGCGGATATTAAGAGCTTTGGTTGGGGGGCAGGAATGCTCCCCCTTGAAGAGTTTTGCATTTGCTGTTGATTACGATGGATTTTGGCCTTGCCGGCTTTCCTTATACTCATTTGTCACGCCTTTCTCCGCTCTTCCGCACATCATCAAATACACTCAAACTCCTTCCTGGTTATTCATAGCATCGTGATTACTGCGCGTGGATCTGCAGGCCCCTTATCCGTTGCTGGTAGACGTACACGCGGGCCGGCCTGGGATGGATCAAGTTCTTCCCAAAGTGATTACGATTAAGAGCTGCTATTTTGTTAAGGCGTAAACACGACCCGCACACATCCATCCTCTTTTTTTTGAACATCTCATAACCGCGTGGGAGCGACATCCAATGCAGAAATTCGTCAGGATACTCCTCCACAATTCGGGCGTCCCATTCAAGGCTTTGACCAAGCGGCACGCTAACCCTCCAGTGCTGGCGGTCCTCGCCCATCGTGCTGACTTCGCGAAGTGTTCCATGATCCGCCGCAGATTCTTCGGATCGCGCTAGGAGCGATAGAGTTCAGCCGCGAACTTCCCGATAGTAATGGAGCATCCTACCTCTGGTGCATCCGTGGGAAGCGCCTCGATTTGCGGTGCTTCGGAGCTTTCCACCGTGCTTAGGTCTTGCGATTGTTCATTTATGGTTAAGATCTCATAAGAGCTTTGATTCAGCTACTGCTGCTTAAGGTGATTGTCCTGACCCACATCGTGAACCTGAAGTAACATCGCTCTGTTTATCGAAAAGATCGCAGGCAGCACAATTAGTCATTAACAATAGGGTCCTGGGGGAATGAGATACTGGCTCTTCGCTCAAACATCTCCCCTTCGACCGGGAATGTTCGTCGTAGCCCCAGATATCAGTCTGCGCATTTGTTTTACAGTAGCATCCCAAGAGCTGGTCGATACAATGTTCCGCATTGCTTGAACTTTATCCCGTCGCACCTGTGGTGTTTCCTTCAGCGCGCTTTCGCAAGCGCCAATAAATTCCTCGATGCCGGAAGCGAGGGAAACCGCTCTCCCATAAAGTTCGACAACATCCGCAACGTTCGTGCTTACTATTGGCAGTTCCGCCACCATATATTCCAAGGTTTTGGTAGGGCTGATGAAGCGAGTGGATTCGTTGATCGCGAACGGGAGAAGAGCTACATCCCAACTTGCGAGGAATTGCGGCAGTTCCTCGTAAGGCCGCTGCCCCAGATAATGAATATTTTGACGCTGAGGAAGGGCAGCTGGGTCAATTTCACGACCGGACCAACCATCACTATTTGCCACTCCGCATGTGTATCGGCGATCGCCGCAACAAGGTTCATATCGACCCGCTCATCTATCACCCCGTAATATCCTAGGCGGGGATAAGGCATAGCCTCGTGCGTGCTGTGCCCTTTTCCAGGATCAAGGGCTTGAGAGAAGTGGTTGATATCTACGCTGCTAGGGAAACAGTGAATGTTTGGATGTCGGCCCTGCTTTGCCCGGAAAAGGCTAGGTCCCCCCGTGAACACGATATTGGCGACCTTGAACAAAGCGTTTTCTCGTTGCAATAGCTGCTTCGGTGAGTTCTTGAACGAAGCCAGTTCATCCATGCAGTCGTATACAACGAGGCGCGGGGTTAGCCCATCTATTAAAGGGAGCGCCATCGGGGTATAAAACCACACAATGTAGTCGCTACAGTCAGACACCAATTGGTGGAATAAAGGCTTTAGATAAGGCAGCTGATCGTCATGAAACCCTGCGGCCTTGATCGGAGTACGAGGTTTCCACACCACCACGTTTGGGTGAGGAGTGGAAATCACCGCTAGATGTTCTTTTGGATGGAATACCGGCTCTTCGAAGAAAAAGATTTGATAGTGCTCAGCCAGTCGGGACAATATATGCTGGGGGCGTTGGTATACAAAATCCCAACGCAGGTGTGACAGTACAACAATTGTTTCCATAGTATTTCCCTGGATGGAGTCACCGCTTCGGTATCTTCAGTTATTCCTCCGTCAGGATGGCTTTACGTTCGGCGATTTCAGAGCCGATTTCTTCAAAGTCCATCTTCGCTTTTTCCACCTTAGGGAATATTTCATTCTCTTCTTCTATGTGGTGGTTGACATACTCACCCCGCACAGTGACGGTTGCATCAAACAGGGGATCGAAAACATCATGGATTGGAGCTGGGCGATAAGCTCCTTTGCTACTCCATGTTCCACGGCGGCTTTATTTAACGATCGGTCATCGTCTAGCACATCGCGGGAACTCATTGTGAGTGGTAACTTAACCCCAAGGTCATCATTGTTCTGTTCGCCAAGGCACATTCAGCTTTCCTCCTCCCCCGGATCTTTCAGAATGAATGGGTGATATCAGTAGCACCAATATTTGGAATACTCAAAGGCTTCCCTTTTTGCTCAAGTATTCGAATTTTCTCAATGTATGGTCCCGAACAGAGCGTAAGAATTTAGCGGAGTAGCCTTTGCTATCCGCTCTTGAGAAGGAGAATAAGCGATCGCGAAGCAACCGCATGAGGTTTGGCCGGAAGCAGAGGCTCTCAGGACCAGGTTAACGTGATTGCGAGCAAATTTTCCTTGCTCATCATTTCCTGATTTACTCTCATCAATCTTAGCCAGATGGCCTGAACGGCCTTTACCCCTGTCTTACGCGCTAATTGCGCAGAGGAGAACAAAATGGCACTCAATCTGTTTGAAGACAAAGGTTGTCCGCTGGACAGACAGCGATTTACGTGGAAAGAGCTGGTGCAACCCCCGATCAGCAAGCTCGACGACGACGCTTTCACGCGTGTGCGAGTCATCCTGATGAACGGCATCGAGATGGAAGCGATACGTTTTTCCCATGGATGCGCCCGGATGAACAAGGAATTGCAGCTTCCCCTGGCACAAGTTCGCATCGTGGAACAGCACCAGGCCACGATGGTGAACGGGCTGATAGGCGCGGATCACTCCACGCTCGAAACAACCATAGGGTACGAGCAGGTGGCGATCGAGGTCACCGCGGTTGTCGCTCAGAATGAGCCTGATCCCTACCTTGCCCAGGTGTACCGGTTCGGCATGCTGGAGGATTTCGACCACATGTACCGGTACAGCGCCATGCTGGATCGGCTGGAAGGCAAGGACGCAAACAACATTACGCAATGCTACACGGATATTGTTCCGGGACGTCCCACCATTGTGGAGCATCGTGCACCGCAGGACAACCTGCGGGAACACTACGACCGTGTGCGTGCAGCGCCGATCACGAAATTGAACGCGCTGACCATCATGTCGGCCGAGCAGCAAACGCAGAATTTCTACCTCAACGTTGCGCCGATGTATGCGGACCCGGTAGTGCGGCAGTTGTATGTGGAAATCGCATCCATCGAGGAACAGCACGTGACGCAGTACGAATCCATTATCGACCCGCATGAAACCTGGCTCGAGAAATGGCTGTTGCATGAAGCCAACGAAGTCTACAACTATTACAGCTGTGTGCAGCAGGAATCCAATCCGCGCATCAAGGCCATCTGGGAGCGGTGCCTCGACTATGAGCTGGGACATTTGCAGGTGGCGATGAACATGTTCAAGCAATACGAGCGGCGTGATCCGGCCGAGGTATTGCCGGGGGAATTGCCCGAGCCGATCAAATACGAAAGTCAGCGCGAATTCGTGCGACAGGTACTCAACCAGGAGGTCGATTTGAGGGCGCTCGGTACGCAGTTCGTGGATAAATCACAGGAGGGTGAGGCGTCGCAACAATACCGGGCTCAGCTGAATTCCTCGGGCTCGCCAACCGATACGGTTTCCGCGGGCTACCAATGGTGGCCGGGTACGGAGCTTGTTCGCGGCAAGGAAATGGCTTTTAAAGAGGAATACGCCGCCGCCGATACGAAGACCATCCGGTAATTTTCCGGAGACAGACATCAGGAGGTCAGCATGGAAAAAACGACAGTTTTAGGAAAAAATCGAACCGGCATCGATATGTCCCCCATCGACGCCAAGGAAATGATTGCGCTCGCCAAAATCACCCCACCTTCCTCTAGGGGCGATGAACAGGCGATTGCGGAAATGCGGAGCCAGTATATTCGCGAAGCTGAAGTTATTGGTTCGATTCCCCCGCCAGGTACTCTGAAAGGCATGGCCAGCACTGCCCTGGAAAAGTTGACAGGCAAGAATCCGGAGGCGTTCATTGACAAGCTTGGCTGCAGGCTTGCTTTCGAGCGGGCGGGAGTCAGGCTCTACGATGCGCTCATCACCAAGTGTGCGGCTTCACCTGACAGTTCCATTGTTCCCATCGAGAGGCTGCGTGAATTCCGCAACGAGGAACTGGAGCATTTCAAGCTGGTGGAAAGAGCCCTTCGTTCGATTGGCGCTGACCCGACAGCACAAACCCCTTCCGCTGACGTAGATGGAATGGCTTCGATCGGGCTCGTTCAGGTCCTGACTGATCCACGCACGTCGGTCGCTCATTGCCTGGAAGCAATACTTATTGCGGAGCTTGCGGATAATGATGCATGGCAGCTGCTCATTGCGCTCACGGAAAAGATGGGCATGGAGGATATGGCACAGGATTTCCAGCATGCGCTGCGCGAGGAGGATGAGCATCTTGCTCATATCCGTCAGTGGTTCAAGCAGATGGTGATGGAGGATGCGGCGGTCACATCCTGACCTCATTGGGGATAGAAGGACCGGTCCACTCCTCTGGCCGACCGAGTCAATTGTAGAGCGCTTGGTTTGAGAGGCAGTGGTTAATGCAATCGAACGATATCCATTTCCCATCAAACACGCATGCTGGCGCAGCCTCGCGCCTGCACTATATTCACATTGGTCCGCACTTTGAATTGTTCAGCGTAGGCGCAGACTGTACCGAAGTGCGAGTCCATTACTAAAGTATCAACATGGATACGGATAAGAGTTTAACTCCCTGTAGTAATACAGGTAAAAGGCGAGATTGCTAGGGGACGTGTAGATGGGGGAGCAGGATAACAGGCTTTTCGAAGAGTTGGCGCTATGGGGCGGCCTGGAATGCACGGTGAATCGTGTTTCGGATGAGTATTTCAGTCAAATGGAACGCAACGGCCATGCTGAACGGTTATGCGACCTGGAGAGATTCGCCTCATTGGGGATTCGGGCGATACGCTACCCGGTTCTATGGGAGCATCTGGCGCCCCAGGGGCTTGACCAGATCGACTGGGCGTGGCCGGATGTCCGACTGGTCGAATTGCGGGAGCGAGGCATTACTCCAATTGCAGGTCTCGTCCACCACGGTAGCGGCCCGCAATATACCAGCCTGGTCGATCCCGAGTTTGCGGACAAGCTCGCTGCTTTTGCGGGTGCCGTAGCCCGGCGTTACCCCTGGATCGAGTACTACACACCTATTAATGAGCCGCTGACAACCGCCCGTTTCAGCGGTTTATACGGGGTGTGGTATCCGCATGGATGTGATGACCGGACGTTTATCGAGGCACTATTGAATCAGTGCCGCGCGATTGTTTTATCCATGCGGGCTATTCGCCAGATCAACCCCGATGCAAAGCTCGTACAGACGGACGACCTGGGAAAAACCTATAGCACTCCCGAACTAGCGGAACTCGCTGAGTTTTATAACTACCGCCGATGGTTGGCCTGGGATCTGCTATGCGGAAAAATTGGGCAAGAGCATCCGCTGTGGAACTATCTCATCAGTACAGGAATCGAGCCATCCCAATTTTTGTGGTTCAAGGATAACGTCTGCAAACCCAATATCATTGGTGTCAATTATTACATTACTAGCGAGCGCTGGCTGGATCATCGCATTGAAAAGTATCCAGGATGGCATATTACGCATTATGCCGGCCACCGTTTTGCTGATCTTGAACCTGTACGGGTTCTGGCGACGCCTACAGCGGGGATTGGACCGCTGCTTGCGGAAGCATGGGAACGATATCGGTTGCCGCTCGCCGTGACCGAAGCGCATATGGGCGCGGGCCGTGAAGACCAGATGCGGTGGTTGCTTGAGATCTGGAAAGCGGCCAAGAGCGCCCGCCACGACGGCATCGACATTTGCGCAGTAACGGTATGGGCCTTACTGGGCTCCTACGATTGGAACTGCCTTGTCACTGCATGCAAGGGATATTACGAGCCGGGCCCTTTCGATGTTCGCTCATCTGTTCCGCGTCCAACGGCGGTTGCCACCCTTGTAAAGGAACTGGGCGCAGGTGTGCAGCCTGCTCACCCCGTTCTGAAAGGGCAGGGCTGGTGGCGGCGCCCCAGCCGTTTCCTCTACAAGCCAGTGGCGACCCAAGCTGCTGTTGCCTCTCTTTATCCCGAGCACCAGGACGCAAGAAATGGCAACATGCAGCCAATCCTTGTTACCGGGGCGACCGGAACGCTCGGGCGTGCGTTCGCAACCATCTGTGAGCAGCGCAATCTTGCCTGCAGATTGCTCAACCGGCAGGAAATGGACATTGCCGAGCGCACCTCGGTCGAGGCAGCTGTTGCGCGTTACCAGCCATGGGCAATCATCAATGCGAGCGGCTACGTCAATGTTGATAAGGCTGAAAATGATATGGATCGCTGCTTCCGGGAGAATACGATTGGGCCGTCCGTCCTCGCCGATATCTGCCAGAAGGAGGGCGTTCAACTGCTGACGTTCTCTAGCGATCTCGTATTCGATGGCGGGAGGACATCTCCCTACCTTGAAAGCGATGCAGTCGTTCCATTAAATTGCTATGGCCGGAGCAAAGCGGAGGCGGAGCGCAAGGTACTTGATCGCTATCCTGAAGCCCTGGTCGTACGCACCAGCGCATTCTTCGGGCCGTGGGACATCTACAATTTTGTTACGCTTGCCTTGAAGACCCTCATAGCCCGCAGGAGGTTTGTTGCCTCGACAGACATTACGGTATCGCCCACCTACGTTCCCGACCTCGTGAGTGTGTGCCTTGACCTGCTTATCGATAAGGAAGCCGGGGTATGGCATCTGACGAACGGCGAGCCTATCACATGGCTCGGGCTTGCTCTCAGGGCGGCCGAAAAAGCGGGTGGTATTGATACGAGCAACTTGGACGGACGCACGCGGGATAAACTGGGCTACATAGCCATTCGCCCTTTTTATAGTGCGTTGTCGAGTGAGCGGGGAATTCTTTTGCCTACGCTGGATGATGCGCTTGATCGTTACATAGAATTCAGGCGTACACAGGCTTCGATGGAATTGGGGCAGATTAAAGCGACACTGTAAACGGTCGAATATTGATATTAATTGCGCCGGTTGAGCCTCTTTGAGATCGCCACGTCGCAAAATACCTATAACTTAGGAAAAAGAAACTCATTTCCTTTACCCGATCCGGCGTAACTTCAATCAGTAGTTCATATTAAAGCACAATCGAGTCTCCCAGCCGCCCTCTGATCAGTTACTCCCTTAATCTCTTCCAAACCTCAAAGGCGCATTATGTTTGCATTTTTCGAGCAACGTATTCGGCCTACTGCCATACCTGAAAAATCTCCGCCTCCAGGTTTATTGCCGTTCTACTGGCACTTCGTCAGCCAGACCAAGGGCCTCTACGGAGCGTTACTTGCAACCGGCCTGGCAGTGGCGCTCATAGACACCCTGATTCCCGTCTTTATCGGACATCTCGTCGATTTGATGGAAGCAACCGATCGGGCCGCGGAATTGCAGAAAGCCGCGCCCACGCTGGTCGCCATGGTTCTGCTGGTGCTGGTTGGGCGGCCCGCCATTATCTTAATAGACAGCCTCATACGCCACAATGCCGTCGTGCCCGGTGTGACCAGCCTGATTCGCTGGCAGAGCCACTGGCACGTGATACGCCAAAGCTGGTCACTCTTTCAGAATGACTTTGCGGGACGTATTGCCAATCGGGTGATGCACACATGCGATGCAATGCGGGAGTGCGTAGTGGCTGGAATCCATGCAGTTTGGTACATCACAGTATACGGCTTTTCCGCTTTACTGCTGATGGCAGATGCGGACTGGCGATTGGGGGCTCCGACTGCGGTATGGTTGGTGGCGTATGTATTTTTCTTGCGCTACTTTGTCCCGCGGATGCGGGATCTCTCCCGGACCAGCAGCGAGCGGCACTCGTTGCTGATGGGCCGGGTGGTCGACAGCTATACCAATATTCTCACTGTGAAGCTGTTCTCGCGCGCCAGCGACGAAGATGCGTATGTCCGCGAGGCGGTCGATGACCACACCGCAGCTATCGCCACGCACATGCGTTTGATTACCAAGTTTACCACGACATTATCATTACTTAACGCTCTTCTGCTGATAACGACATCGGCTATCGGCATCATGCTTTGGGCACGTGGAGACCTTGAGGCGGGGGTGGTGGCAATGGCGATTCCCCTTGCGTGGACGATCGCCAATACCGCGGGATGGGTGAGCTGGGAAATGAACAGGGCTTTTGAGAACATGGGGACTGTACAGGATGGGATGCAAACCATTGCGGTAACGGACGCGGTGGTTGATATGCCGACAGCGGTTTCCCTGGATGCGAATCAGGTGCGAGGTGAAATCCGTTTTGAAAGGCTAACCTTTACTTATGGCCGCAGTGATGGCCGGACGGTGCTGGACAGCCTTAACTTCGTCATTCGTCCTGGGGAACGGGTGGGACTGGTAGGCAGCTCGGGTGCCGGCAAATCGACATTGATCAACCTGTTAATGCGTTTTTACGAGATCGAGACCGGGAACATCCGGATAGATGGTAATGATATTCGAGAGGTGACGCAGGAGAGTCTGCGGCGCGCAATAGGCGTTGTGGCGCAGGACACTTCCCTGCTTCACCGCTCAGTCGCGGAAAACATTGCTTATGGCACCCCAGGCGCAACACAGACGCAGATAGAGGAGGCTGCACGGCGGGCGCAAGCACATGATTTCATTATTACCCAACGGGACTGGATCGGACGTACCGGCTACGATGTCCATGTTGGCGAACGGGGCGTCAAGCTCAGCGCGGGTCAGCGGCAACGCATCGCTATTGCACGCGTCATACTTAAAAACGCTCCCATCCTGATACTGGACGAGGCGACCTCCGCGCTGGATAGCGAGGTGGAGCTGGCGATTCAGGATCAGTTGATGGGGCTGATGGAAGGCAAGACGGTAATTGCAATCGCACACCGGTTATCCACAATTGCATGTCTGGACCGATTGCTCGTCTTGAACGAAGGCCGCATCGTCGAACAGGGAACGCATGACGAGTTGCTTCAGCTTGGTGGCCAATATGCAATGCTATGGCGGCATCAGTCAGGTGGGTTTCTGTGAGAGCTCAGATGTAAGCTGCCAGCCATCGGAATATTATTCAGTTTTCACTATGCGTTTCTCTACTCGACAGTAATACCCTCTCTCCATTTCCTTCCTTCTTTATGCTTTTGATCGTGAGGCTGCTTTGTCTTCAGTAGCCTAAAAAAGTATCTTCTCCGTAAACTTGTAATGTGCCTGGTCGTTATAGCCCGCTGAACGGCGAGTGCTTATGAAACATTCGCTATTGCGGGAACAGAAATCAAAACGTCCCTGAATTCGATCTATTGCCGAATTGCGCCTCGGGTAATCTGCTCGCCGTTACACAACCCGTAAAAAACGCTTTCTTACGCTTTTCCGAGATTTAAATGACGACCAAAACGATGTTCAGGCCTCGGGTTTGCAGAGATGCGAAATTGATTCCAATCCGCAATGCCTGACCCCTAGTCAGACTCTGTGCCTTTTCCTTTTTCCACTTTGAGGTTTTTACATGTTCGCTTTTTTTGAGCAGCGCGTTCGGCCCACTGTCGTCCCTAAAAAATCCCCACCCTCGGAGCTGCTAGCATTTTATTGGCACTTTATCAGCCAGACGAAAGGTTTATATGCGGCCCTGTTTGCTACCGGATTAGCCGTAGCTCTCATCGACACGCTAATTCCCGTTTTCATTGGACGCCTTGTAGAGGTGATGGAGGCGACCGCGAGAGTTGCCGCATTGCGGGATGCAACTTCAATGCTATTCGGCATGGCATTGCTGGTGCTGATCGCCAGGCCGCTCGCGATTCTGATCGATAGTCTTGTGCGTCACAACGCCGTAGTGCCTGGAGTAACCAGCATGATCCGCTGGCAGAGTCACTGGCACGTCATCCGGCAGAGCTGGTCGCTCTTTCAGAACGATTTTGCTGGACGCATGGCAAACCGTGTAATGCACATGGGGGATGCGGTGCGCGAATGTGTGGTGTCGAGCATTCACGCGATCTGGTACATCGCGGTGTATGGTGTTTCTTCGTTGTGGCTGATGAGCGAGGCGGACTGGCGGCTTGCGATCCCCACGGTGTTATGGTTCATCGCATACGTATTTTTTCTGCGGTACTTCGTGCCGCGCATGCGCGACCTGGCAAGAAGCAGCAGCGAGCGACGTTCTGCGGTAATGGGGCGTGTGGTGGATAGCTATAGCAACATTCTCACCGTTAAGCTGTTCTCGCGTGCGAGCGACGAAGACGCTTACGTGCGCGAAGCAATCGAACATCATACGATGGCCATTGCCGCTCACATGCGTATGATCACAAAATTTTCCACCACATTATCCCTGCTCAATGCGCTTCTGCTAGCAGGCACGACCGCGATCGGCATCATGTTGTGGTCCCAAGGAAGGCTTGACGCGGCTGCAGTAGCTATGGCTGTGCCGTTGGCCTGGACGATCGCCAGTGCGGCGGGATGGGTCAGCTGGGAACTGAATCGGGCTTTTGAACACATGGGCGTGGTCCAGGAGGGCATGCAAACCGTTGCCGTGACGAACGCTCTGGCCGACAAGCCCGATGCGCATGAACTGGATGCCAGCGAAGTACGTGGAGAAATCCGTTTCGAGAGATTGACCTTCACATTCGGCCGGAGCGACGGCCGCAAGGTGCTTGACAGTCTCAATTGTGTCATTCGTCCGGGTGAGCGCGTGGGGCTGGTAGGCAGTTCGGGCGCTGGCAAATCCACGTTGATCAATTTGCTGTTGCGCTTCTACGAGATGGAGTCAGGCAGTATCCGGGTCGATGGACAGGATATCCGCGAAGTGACGCAGGAGAGCCTACGTCGTTGCATCGGCGTCGTAGCGCAGGATGTGTCCCTTCTGAATCGCTCCATTGCCGAAAATATTGCCTATGGCAGCCCGGGAGCAACCTGGGAACAGATTGAGGCGGCCGCCCAGCGCGCCCAAGCGCACGACTTCATCATGAGCCAGAGGGATTGGCTGGGACGCACCGGCTACGACGCGCACGTAGGCGAGCGTGGCGTCAAGCTCAGCGGCGGGCAGAAACAGCGTATTGCCATCGCCCGCGTCATGCTCAAGGACGCTCCGATCCTGATACTGGATGAAGCTACCTCGGCCCTCGATAGTGAAGTGGAGCTTGCGATTCAGGATCAGTTGATGGGGCTGATGGAAGGCAAGACAGTGATTGCGATTGCACACCGCTTATCTACCATTGCTTGCCTAGACCGATTGCTGGTGCTCAAGGATGGATCTATCGTCGAGGAGGGCACGCACGAGGAGCTTCTCAGGCAGGGTGGCCAGTACGCCATGCTCTGGCGACATCAGTCGGGAGGGTTTCTTTGATTTGTGGAAACGGGATGGTATTGATGAAAGGTTTTCGCTGCTATCTGCTTTTTCTTGTTATATAAATATACAAAACGCGCTTCGCCCCTTGATTCCCTTCTTTCAATTGAAACCCGTTTCCCGATAAGAGTTTCGAAGGTGAAGGGGAGGAAGCGCCAAGCAGACAGATGGTTCAGGATTTCGTATCCTCACCTTACTTATCCCCACGAAGCGGTTTTTAGGTAACGCTGGAAGCCGCTTCCAATCCACATACTCAAATTCTGGGCAGGTGGTCATAGACTTTTCCACAGCGACGCTCGCAGCTCCCTATTATATATAGGGCAAGAGCGTGCGGCGCGGTGGAAAAGCGATCTGATTTTATCGCATCAGCCTGAAACGATCTTCAAAGAGAACGGCGAACTGATTCATGGCCTGTTATGGCCTGTTTCCAGTCGGGGGCAGCACGCCTCAATCTGCAGTAATATTGCGCAGCGCCAGAAAGATCAGCTTTGTAGCTGCCTCATCACTTGGGAAATGGCTGGGCGTCTTGATGATCCTGCGCAGTCTGGCATGTACGCTCTCGATAGCGTTGGTCGTGTAGATGACGTGGCGGATTTGCGGCGGAAAGGCAAAGAATGGAATGACGTGTGTCCATGCTCTTCGCCAGTTTGCTGCCACGGTCGGGAATTTCTGCCCCCACGGCCCTTGCTCGAACACGTCCAGGCCATATTACTATTGCCGCCAATGAAACCAATATTCATGGTGATTTGTGTCTGCGAATCTGTCCGAAAAATTGGGATATAACTTTTAGAACTCGGCATGGACTCTAAGCCCATAAATATTCACAGGGCCGCGATCGGCATTGAAACCAGGGTTGGTAATATGCTGATAGTCGGCGGTCACCCAAAGAGAACCTAGCACATTGACGCTATAGAAAATGTCCACTACGTCCTCCACGTGTGCCTTGATCCGGCCATCCCCGATAAATCCGTCGATGCCTCCCATATTCAAGTACTTGGCATGCTGGCTCGAAATCCAGCCCGCGGCGAATCCAATGCCAAGCAAATCTCTGTCCCGCCCCCAACGGAAGCCGTTAACCAGAGCGCCAAGTGAAATCGATCTGTCGGTAGAGGTATAGGAATACACTTCAGTTTTGCCGTCGCTGTACATTCCGCGAAAGAATAAACCGACGCCGTCCAGCACTTGCTGCTCAATATTGATCCCTATGCCTATCTTGTCGTTCGGTTTGCGCGCCCAGCATAAATCCGGTGCTCCTGCATTACCTGATCCGTAATTGAAGCCCGTACAGGTGGTGGCATTTTTATTGGGATCGAAACGGAAGGCAGCAATGGCGTCGCTAAATTTACCCATGTTTTCATGATTGCGGTAAGCCAGTACTCTGACAGCACCGGGATGGCCATTCAACAAATGGCGGCGTTCAACTTCAACCTGCTGTCCGTAATATTTGAATACCCTCATATCGAGAGGGAGTTGATTGGGATTGATGGAGGTGGCTACATGGGCGAAGCGTATCGTCCAATCATCATAAAAATATTCTGCTGCCCCACCCCAGGTATATCCCCGTGCATCTGCCGCAAAATCGAAGGCTGCATAGGTCATGAAGGCCATGTTTAAAAATTGCCGGCGAAGGTCGCCCGAGTATGAATTCTTGTCGAAGAAATCGATCACGCTGAAATTGCCGAATCTGACGACGAGGCGCCTGCTATCCACCGTTGTTCCTAGCTGCATCGGTTCGGAAGTGAGTTGTATGCGATCTCCCCCAAACCCGAAGGTCTGCTTGAAAAACAGCCGCGACTGGTAATAGATTGGGGTTTCGGAGCCGCCTTTTTGCAGTTCGAAATTCTGTATGACTCCACCCAGCCCTTTCAAGTCCGATAAGGGCCGCATGGATATCAGCTCTGGCACATAATAAATCTCCCCACCATGCCATGTCTTGAGCCCCAGGTACAGCGTGGCTGTTCCGGTAAAGCTTCTTTCGCTTCCCGGCAATAATGAGTTGATACTTCCGTTCAGGTTGGTATACGAAGCCGGAAATCCACTTTTCCAACTGGAAATGTAGGTGAACTGGCCATAAGCATTCCAGCGCTCGTCTTTCAGGTCGTGGAGTCCTTTTTTCGCCAGTACATTCATAAAATCTAACTCGTCCTCAAAGCGCGGCTCCGGTTCAGTAACCCCGGCTTGTACCTGCACGACCGAAAATAGCAGATAGCAGAGAAGAGATATTTTGAATAAAAGCGATGTTGCTCCGAAGTTCCTCGAACCTAGAATAGTGCGCCAATCTGCCTTGTATATAATCGACGGTTGGCATAGAATTTTTTTGCAGGATATCATTGCCCCTATCGCTCCACAGCAATTTATAATTTTAATTATGCTGGCTAATGTAGCTATCAGATCAGATGAGCATCGATTAATTGCAGCACTGGCCGAGGGCCCTTGGAACCATTCGTTGGTAAGCAGTTGGATAGCCTGGCAGGGTGAAATGGAGCCAAATTGAAAATCCGAGTTTGCTGATCAATGGCGCATAAGAGTGCCATAGGGGCGCTATTCCTCCCATTTGCATATTTTCAGCTTTTTTTCTGACTTATTTTTGCTAGGTTCAGGACTCATTAATTGAGATAGAAGATGACGGTTGCGGCAATGCAGATGGCTGAGAAGAAGGTATGGGCGCAGCGGTCGTAGCGCATGGCGATCCTGCGCCAGTCCTTGAGCCGCCCGAACATGTTCTCGATCCTGGGCCTTTGCGTGTAGAGGGTCTTGTCGTATTCGATCTGAATTTTGCGGTTCCTTTTTGCCGGTATGCAGGGCGTTATGCCTTTGGTCCGCAACGCTGCCCGGAACCAGTCGGCCTCATAGCCGCGGGCTGCAATCAGGGTTTTGGCCTTGGGCAATGACGGCAGCAGCACGCGTGCTCCCTTGTAATCGCTCATCTGCCCTTCGGACAGGAACATGGCCACAGGCTTGCCCTGAGCGTTGCAGACCACATGAAGCTTCGAGTTCAGGCCGCCCTTGGCGCGACCGATACGGCGGGGAATATCCCCTTTTTTAGCAGGCTGGCTGCCGTGCGGTGAGCCTTCAGATGGGTGGCGTCGATATCAACTGCCCGGCCTTCTCCTCTTTACCGGCCAGTTCCGCAAAGATGCGGTTGAACACGCCCAGTCGGCTCCAGCGCGCGAAACGGTTATACAGCGTCTTGTGCGGCCCGTATTCCTGGGTGCATCCTTCCATTGCAGACCATTGCGGATGACGTAGATGATTCCGCTGATCACCCGCAGATCGTCAACCGGGCAACCCCGTGGGACAAGGGAAAATAAGGCTTTATACGGTTGAACTGTGTTTCGGACAGGTAAAACAGATCCTCATGGCGAACCTCCACCATAAGTGAATCACAACCAGCCCCGTTCGTGAATCCTCAAATTAATAGGTCCTGAACCTAGATAGTGTAGTCACGAGTCTCCGCACATGAGAGACTTGGCGAGTCAGGAAAGGAGACTCGTATGAAGGATTCGAAGCCCGCATACTGCCGCCACGATATATCCGATGAGACCTGGACCTTGCTGGAGCCATGGGGCGGCATTGCCGAGGACAATCGCCGTTTCATCGATGCTGTATTCTGGATATTACGAACAGGAGCGCCTTGGCGGGATCTTCCGTTGGAGTACGGAGGGTGGAGCAACACGCACCGCC